>NZ_JBJNOX010000039.1:0-388 GCF_052166245.1 Serratia sp. CY84636 | reverse complement strand
CACTTCGGAGCCGGTGGCAATCAGGATGACGTCCGGCGTGCCCGCGCAGTCTTTCAGCACGTAGCCGCCGCGGTACACGTTCGCCAGCTGCTCTGCGGTGCGCGGCTGCTGGGTCAGGTTCTGACGCGAGAACACCAGGGTGGTCGGGCCGTCGTTGCGCTCGATGCCGTACTGCCACGCCACCGCCGACTCCACCTGGTCGCACGGGCGCCAGGTGCTCATGTTCGGGGTCACGCGCAGGCTCGCCAGCTGCTCCACCGGCTGGTGGGTCGGGCCGTCTTCGCCCAGACCGATGGAGTCGTGGGTGTAGACGAACACGTTGCGCAGCTTCATCAGCGCCGCCATGCGCACCGCGTTGCGGGCGTATTCCACAAACATCAGGAAGGTT
>NZ_JBJNOX010000038.1:0-474 GCF_052166245.1 Serratia sp. CY84636 | reverse complement strand
TCCACCGGCTGGTGGGTCGGGCCGTCTTCGCCCAGACCGATGGAGTCGTGGGTGTAGACGAACACGTTGCGCAGCTTCATCAGCGCCGCCATGCGCACCGCGTTGCGGGCGTATTCCACAAACATCAGGAAGGTTGCCGAGTACGGCAGGAAGCCGCCGTGCAGCGCGATGCCGTTGGTGATGGCGGTCATGCCGAACTCGCGCACGCCGTAATGAATGTAGTTGCCCGCCGGGTCAACGTTCAGCGCTTTCGAGCCGGACCACATGGTCAGGTTGCTCGGCGCCAGGTCGGCGGAGCCGCCCAGGAACTCCGGCAGCACCTTGCCGAACGCTTCCAGCGCGTTCTGCGACGCCTTGCGGCTGGCGATGTTGGCCGGGTTGGCCTGCAGTTTTTCCACGAACGCCCTGGCGTCGGCTTTCCAGTCGGCCGGCAGCTCGCCGTTCATGCGGCGCTTGAACTCGGCAGCCTGCTCC
>NZ_JBJNOX010000037.1:0-946 GCF_052166245.1 Serratia sp. CY84636 | reverse complement strand
AAGGCCCAGGGAAGACTCATCTTGAGGCAAGTTTCGCGCTTAGATGCTTTCAGCGCTTATCTTTTCCGCACTTAGCTACCGGGCAATGCCATTGGCATGACAACCCGAACACCAGTGGTGCGTTCACTCCGGTCCTCTCGTACTAGGAGCAACCCCTCTCAATCTTCCAACGCCCACGGCAGATAGGGACCGAACTGTCTCACGACGTTCTAAACCCAGCTCGCGTACCACTTTAAATGGCGAACAGCCATACCCTTGGGACCTACTTCAGCCCCAGGATGTGATGAGCCGACATCGAGGTGCCAAACACCGCCGTCGATATGAACTCTTGGGCGGTATCAGCCTGTTATCCCCGGAGTACCTTTTATCCGTTGAGCGATGGCCCTTCCATTCAGAACCACCGGATCACTAAGACCTACTTTCGTACCTGCTCGAGCCGTCACTCTCGCAGTCAAGCTAGCTTATGCCTTTGCACTAACCTCACGATGTCCGACCGTGATTAGCTAACCTTCGTGCTCCTCCGTTACTCTTTGGGAGGAGACCGCCCCAGTCAAACTACCCACCAGACACTGTCCTCACCCCGGATCACGGGGCCGAGTTAGAACATCAAACATTAAAGGGTGGTATTTCAAGGATGGCTCCACGCAGACTGGCGTCCACGCTTCAAAGCCTCCCACCTATCCTACACATCAAGGCTCAATGTTCAGTGTCAAGCTATAGTAAAGGTTCACGGGGTCTTTCCGTCTTGCCGCGGGTACACTGCATCTTCACAGCGAGTTCAATTTCACTGAGTCTCGGGTGGAGACAGCCTGGCCATCATTACGCCATTCGTGCAGGTCGGAACTTACCCGACAAGGAATTTCGCTACCTTAGGACCGTTATAGTTACGGCCGCCGTTTACTGGGGCTTCGATCAAGAGCTTCGCCTTGCGGCTGACCCCATCAAT
>NZ_JBJNOX010000036.1:0-329 GCF_052166245.1 Serratia sp. CY84636 | reverse complement strand
GGCCGCCGTTTACTGGGGCTTCGATCAAGAGCTTCGCCTTGCGGCTGACCCCATCAATTAACCTTCCAGCACCGGGCAGGCGTCACACCGTATACGTCCACTTTCGTGTTTGCACAGTGCTGTGTTTTTATTAAACAGTTGCAGCCAGCTGGTATCTTCGACTGGCTTCAGCTCCATCCGCAAGGGACTTCACCTACATGCCAGCGTGCCTTCTCCCGAAGTTACGGCACCATTTTGCCTAGTTCCTTCACCCGAGTTCTCTCAAGCGCCTTGGTATTCTCTACCTGACCACCTGTGTCGGTTTGGGGTACGATTTAATGTTACCTGAT
>NZ_JBJNOX010000035.1:0-981 GCF_052166245.1 Serratia sp. CY84636 | reverse complement strand
CTACCTGACCACCTGTGTCGGTTTGGGGTACGATTTAATGTTACCTAGAGCTTAGAGGCTTTTCCTGGAAGCAGGGCATCAACTACTTCTGCACCGTAGTGCATCGTCATCACGCCTCAGGGTTAGTATGTAACCGGATTTACCAGGTCACACCCCCTACACGCTTAAACCGGGACAACCGTCGCCCGGCTAGCCTAGCCTTCTCCGTCCCCCCTTCGCAGTAACACCAAGTACAGGAATATTAACCTGTTTCCCATCGACTACGCTTTTCAGCCTCGCCTTAGGGGTCGACTCACCCTGCCCCGATTAACGTTGGACAGGAACCCTTGGTCTTCCGGCGAGCGGGCTTTTCACCCGCTTTATCGTTACTTATGTCAGCATTCGCACTTCTGATACCTCCAGCAACCCTCACAGGCCACCTTCAACGGCTTACAGAACGCTCCCCTACCCAACAACACCTAAGCGTCGCTGCCGCAGCTTCGGTGCATGGTTTAGCCCCGTTACATCTTCCGCGCAGGCCGACTCGACCAGTGAGCTATTACGCTTTCTTTAAATGATGGCTGCTTCTAAGCCAACATCCTGGCTGTCTATGCCTTCCCACATCGTTTCCCACTTAACCATGACTTTGGGACCTTAGCTGGCGGTCTGGGTTGTTTCCCTCTTCACGACGGACGTTAGCACCCGCCGTGTGTCTCCCGTGATAACATTCTTCGGTATTCGGAGTTTGCATCGGTTTGGTAAGCCGGGATGGCCCCCTAGCCGAAACAGTGCTCTACCCCCGAAGATGAGTTCACGAGGCGCTACCTAAATAGCTTTCGGGGAGAACCAGCTATCTCCCGGTTTGATTGGCCTTTCACCCCCAGCCACAAGTCATCCGCTAATTTTTCAACATTAGTCGGTTCGGTCCTCCAGTTAGTGTTACCCAACCTTCAACCTGCCCATGGCTAGATCACCGGGTTTCGGGTCTATACCTTGCAACTA
>NZ_JBJNOX010000034.1:0-2431 GCF_052166245.1 Serratia sp. CY84636 | reverse complement strand
GGCCTCAGCATTTTATTATGGTGATCCCCTGGGCGAAATGCGCCTGGTAAGCAGAGTTTTTGAAATGTAAGGCCTTTGAATAAGACAAAAGGCTGCCTCATCGCTAACTTTGCAACAGTGCCCCACATCTTTTGTCACCAACGAGCGGCTGCCTATCACCGCACCGTGCCCGATCTTGATTCCGGGCATGACCATTGCCTCAGAGCCGATCCAAACGTCATTGCCAATGACAGTATTACCTGCTTTTTGGAAGGCATCGAGTGCGCTTGAGAATGCAGGTTCTTCCTGCATATAAAAGAACGGGAAAGATGATGCCCAGTCGTACCGATGCCCCTGATTGCCAGCCATGATAAAGGAAGCCCCACTCCCGATAGAGCAGAAACTACCGATGATCAACTTATCAACGTCATCACGGTCCGGAAACAGATACCGTGCGCAGTCATCGAATGAGTGCCCATGATAGTAGCCAGAGTAATAGCTGTACCGCCCAACTTTGATATTGGGGTTCTTCACTTGCTCAGAAAGCAGCTTGCCTTTGAAGGGGCTATCAAAGTAGTTGGTCATAAGAGATCCCGCGGTCTGTGACTTTGCCGTCTAACGTTTGAAATAAGGGGCGCCGAGCGCCAGCGAGGGGAGCCAAAAGCTTGCTTTTGGCCGTCCCGACTTGATTGAAGGGTTGGGCGATTTTGCCATTAGATTTTTTATAAATTTAGTGTGTTTAGAATGGTGATCGCATTTTTCTTGGCTTTTATGCTTGATGTTAAATTCGACCCCAAGTTTCCTGTAAGTGCGGACACAAAAACATATTTATGTCCTGATTTGCTTATAATAAACCCTTCAAACCATCCGTTTTGTAAGGTTCTATTTGCTGTGAATCCTGCACCAGTTTTCCCATACAGTTTTGTACTATTATCCAGATCTTGTAGATACATGTTCTCTATGGTGTTTTCTATGGCTGAGTTTTTAACTGGGAGATTGTGATTAATAATTTTACGCAGGAATTGAATTTGTTCTTCTGGTGAAATTTTTAAGCTACTTTCGAGCCATGCTTCTGTTAATCCGTTGTTTCTTTCTTTATCTCCAGAGAAGTCTTGATTTCCATAATCAAAATCTTTGAGATAATTCTTGATTTTATTTAATCCAATTTTTTGGGTTATTTCTTGCGAAACCCAAACAACAGAAAATTGCATCCACGTCTTTGGTGTATGATTGCTGTTCCAGATCTCCATTCCTTTGGGGGTTTTATCCCATTTGAATATGGTTTTCTGATCTATTATTTCCGCATCAAATGCCATAAGTGATAATGCGATCTTGAAAGTTGAATCTGGTGCCATTTGCGTTGCACACTTTGCTTTATTGAATTGAGCAATTTCAGCGTTTGTGGATGCATCGTAAAGTAAAAAACAACCTTCAGTTCCTTCAAATAATGGAGATGCAACAGTAGAGATATCTGTTGATGCACTGGCGCTGCTGTAGATAATATTTGCAATTATTAAAAAAATAGCGAAGTTGATATGTATTGTGTTTTTCATAATAAGTATTGGTTTGGTAAAGGGCTTAATTTTAACGGCTAACAATTAATGAGGCTCCGGGTTCGCCCAACGTTTGACATGAGGGGCGGCCAAGGGCGCCAGCCCTTGGACGTCCCCCTCGATGGAAGGGTTAGGCATCACTGCGTGTTCGCTCGAATGCCTGGCGTGTTTGAACCATGTACACGGCTGGACCATATGGGGTGGTTACGGTACCTTGCCTCTCAAACCCCGCTTTCTCGTAGCATCGGATCGCTCGCAAGTTGCTCGGCGACGGGTCCGTTTGGATCTTGGTGACCTCGGGATCATTGAACAGCAACTCAACCAGAGCTCGAACCAGCTTGGTTCCCAAGCCTTTGCCCAGTTGTGATGCATTCGCCAGTAACTGGTCTATTCCGCGTACTCCTGGATCGGTTTCTTCTTCCCACCGTCCGTCCCCGCTTCCAAGAGCAACGTACGACTGGGCATACCCAATCGGCTCTCCATTCAGCATTGCAATGTATGGAGTGACGGACTCTTGCGCTAAAACGCTTGGCAAGTACTGTTCCTGTACGTCAGCAAGTGTCGGGCGTGCTTCTTCTCCGCCCCACCACTCGACGATATGAGATCGATTTAGCCACTCATAGAGCATCGCAAGGTCATGCTCAGTCATGAGGCGCAGTGTGACGGAATCGTTGCTGTTGGTCACGATGCTGTACTTTGTGATGCCTAACTTTGTTTTTGCGTTGCTCATGATGTCTAACTCCCAATTTGTGTAGGGCTTATTATGCACGCTTAAAGGCACTGTTGCAAAGTTAGCGATGAGGCAGCCTTTTGTCTTATTCAAAGGCCTTACATTTCAAAAACTCTGCTTACCAGGCGCATTTCGCCCAGGGGATCACCATAATAAAATGCTGAGGCCT
>NZ_JBJNOX010000033.1:0-3664 GCF_052166245.1 Serratia sp. CY84636 | reverse complement strand
GGGGTCGGTTCCGGCTGAGGGCGAAATGACACCCTAAGCGTTAGCTCTGTGTCGTTGCACGATGTCAGCGACGGTATTCTTGCTGATACCGAGCTCGCGTGCGATCCAGCGATAGCTGCGTCCCTCGGCCCTCATCGCAACCACCTTAGGCAAAAGTCGGTCTGATTTTGGTCGCACTCCGGCCTGACGACCAAGCCTCTTACCACGTGCCTTCGCAACAGCAAGGCCTGACTTGACCCGCTCGCTGATGAGATCCCGCTCAAACTCCGCAATGCCGGAAAGAAACGTCGCCAGCATTCGTCCATACGGCGACGAAAGATCGAACGCCATTCCATTCATGGCTATCACGGAAACCTTCCAGTTCTCCAGTTCACGTAGCGTATTGAGCAGATCGAGCGTCGAGCGCCCCCACCGGGAAAGCTCAGTGACCAGGATTGCATCAATTTGTCTGGACTGGGCAAGCGCCAGGACTTTCTTTCGCTCGGCCCGGTCGAGTTTAGTTCCTGAACCTGTTTCCTTAAATATTCCCACCACGTCGTAGCCGGCACAGCCGGCGAAGGCTCGCAGATCAAATTCCTGGCGTTCACAAGACTGATCCGCTGTTGAAACCCGGCAGTAAATGGCGGCACGATGTCCCAATTGAACCCTCCTGGATTTTTGTATCGGAACGCCCTGATTTATATGGGCTGGCTGTTGTCCAAAACAGACTATACTTCAAAAGGGACGAATTTGTATGTCACGACGCCATATTTTCACCGAACGGCAGCGAGCAGCGCTGTTCGATCTGCCCACGGACGAACTGTCGCTACTGAAGTTCTACACGCTGGGCGATGATGACCTGGAAAACATTAGGCAGCGCCGCAGACCGGAAAACAGGATTGGCTTTGCCCTGCAACTTTGTGCCTTACGATATCCGGGCCGTGCACTGGCTCCTGGTGAGATGATCCCGCGTGAAGTCCTTTCCTTCGTCGGTGCTCAGCTTGGAGTTCCGGCTGATGCGCTTCTCACTTATGCCACACGGCGCCAAACCCGTCAGCAGCACATGGACACGCTGCGCGAAATTTACGGCTACAAGACCTTCACGGGCCGTGGTGCCCGTGATCTGCGGGAGTGGACTTTCGGCCAGGCCGAAGATGCCAGATCAAACGAGGATCTTGCTCATCGTTTTATTGTGCGGTGTCGGGAAACTTCCACCATTCTGCCCGCAGTATCGACAATCGAGCGCTTGTGCGCGGATGCTCTGGTCGCCGCTGAGCGGCGGATTGAAACGCGGATTGCGGAAAATTTAACAGCGGATGTTCGCGATCACCTGGACAAACTTCTGAGTGAAATGCTCGCCGGCAATATCAGTCGTTTCATCTGGCTTCGCAACTTCGAGGTTGGTAACAACTCGGCTGCTGCTAACCGTTTGCTCGACAGGCTCGAATTTCTGCGTACCCTGAATATCAATCATAGTGCTTTGGCCAGCATACCTGCCCATCGCATTGCCCGGCTGCGTCGGCAGGGTGAACGCTACTTCACCGACGGTTTGCGTGACATCACTTCGGACCGCCGCTGGGCGATCCTTGCCGTCTGTGTTGTGGAGTGGGAAGCGGCGATTGCTGATGCCATAGTCGAAACCCATGACAGGATCGTAGGAAAAACCTGGCGGGAAGCGAAGCGCCAGCATGACGAAACAATTTCCGGCTCTAAAGCCACACTCACGGATACGATCCGTACCTTCACCGCGCTGGGAGCTTCGTTGCTTGAGGCCCGCAGTGACGGAACCCCGCTGGAGATGGCTGTCGCCAGTTCGGTTGCATGGGACCGGCTCGCTCAACTGGTAGCGACAGGGACTCAACTCAGCAACACGCTAGCCGATGAGCCTCTTGCATATGTCGGGCAGGGATACCATCGCTTTCGTCGTTATGCGCCCCGCATGTTGCGCTGTCTGAAGCTCGAAGCCGCGCCGGTCGCCGGACCATTGGTAGCAGCAGCTTTGTCGATCGGAGAGATGAAAGGTGTTGCATCGCCAGAAAGGCGTTTCCTGCGGCCCAGCTCCAAATGGAACCGTCATTTACGAGCTCAGGAAAAAGGAGATACCCGTCTTTGGGAAGTGGCGGTACTCTTTCACCTCCGGGATGCTTTTCGTTCCGGAGATGTCTGGCTCGCTCATTCGCGCCGCTATGGTGACCTCAAGCAGGTACTGGTGCCGATGATCGCGGCGCAGGAAAATGCAAAACTGGCCGTGCCTTCCAACCCACAGGATTGGCTGGCAGACAGAAAGGCGCGACTCACGATCGCTCTTAAGCGGCTGGCCCGGGCTGCCCGTAACGGCACTATTCCGCACGGTAGCATAGAAGATGGAACGTTGCGGATCGACAGGTTGACAGCAGACGTGCCGGATGGTGCCGAGGCACTCATACTGGATCTGTATCGCCGAATGCCGTCCGTTCGGATTACCGACATGCTGCTTGAAGTTGATGCAGCCCTTGGTTTCACAGATGCGTTTACCCATCTGAGAACCGGGGCTCCATGTCGCGACCGGATCGGTCTGCTCAACGTCCTGCTCGCTGAAGGGCTCAATCTGGGCCTGCGTAAGATGGCGGAAGCTACAAACACGCATGATTACTGGCAGCTCTCACGCCTTGCCCGCTGGCATGTTGAAAGCGAAGCCATGAACCAGGCATTGGCAATTGTGGTGGCCGCGCAGGGTAAACTGCCGATGTCACGCGTCTGGGGGATGGGCACGTCAGCATCGAGCGATGGTCAGTTTTTCCCGACAGCGCGGCATGGCGAAGCCATGAACATGGTCAATGCCAAATATGGTTCTGTTCCCGGCCTCAAAGCGTATACTCACGTAAGCGACCAGTTCGCGCCATTCGCTTGTCAGTCGATCCCGGCGACCGTGAGCGAGGCACCGTATATTCTCGATGGACTACTGATGAACGAGGTCGGTCGCCATGTTCGCGAACAGTATGCCGATACAGCAGGATTCACCGACCATTTGTTCGGAGCCAGTAGCCTGCTCGGCTACAATCTCGTTCTGCGAATCAGGGATCTGCCATCGAAGCGGTTGTACGTATTTAATCCCGATACGACCCCCAGGGAGTTACGCAAGTTGGTAGGTGGAAAAGCCCGGGAGGATCTTATCGTTGCGAACTGGCCTGATATTTTCCGTTGTGCCGCGACGATGACCGCTGGCAAAATCAGGCCCAGCCAACTCCTGCGCAAGCTCGCTTCTTACCCACGACAAAACAACCTTGCAGTTGCGCTTCGTGAAGTTGGTCGTATTGAACGGACCCTTTTCATTATTGAGTGGATCCTGGATACGGACATGCAGCGGCGTGCTCAGATCGGTCTTAACAAGGGAGAGGCCCACCATGCGCTCAAAAATGCGCTCCGTATCGGGAGGCAGGGGGAAATTCGCGATCGCACGACAGAGGGGCAGCACTACCGAATCGCTGGGCTCAATTTATTGACTGCGGTGATCATTTACTGGAATACCGTCCATCTTGGTCATGCCGTCACGGAGCGGCGGAACGAAGGGTTGGATGTTCCCCCTGAATTTCTTCCCCACATATCCCCATTGGGCTGGGCGCACATTCTACTGACTGGCGAATATCTTTGGCCCAAGGAACCGAAAGCTTAGGGTGTCATTTCGCCCTCAGCCGGAACCGACCCC
>NZ_JBJNOX010000032.1:0-4078 GCF_052166245.1 Serratia sp. CY84636 | reverse complement strand
TAGCGGGCGGCCGGAAGGTGAATGCTAGGCATGATCTAACCCTCGGTCTCTGGCGTCGCGACTGCGAAATTTCGCGAGGGTTTCCGAGAAGGTGATTGCGCTTCGCAGATCTCCAGGCGCGTGGGTGCGGACGTAGTCAGCGCCATTGCCGATCGCGTGAAGTTCCGCCGCAAGGCTCGCTGGACCCAGATCCTTTACAGGAAGGCCAACGGTGGCGCCCAAGAAGGATTTCCGCGACACCGAGACCAATAGCGGAAGCCCCAACGCCGACTTCAGCTTTTGAAGGTTCGACAGCACGTGCAGCGATGTTTCCGGTGCGGGGCTCAAGAAAAATCCCATCCCCGGATCGAGGATGAGCCGGTCGGCAGCGACCCCGCTCCGTCGCAAGGCGGAAACCCGCGCCTCGAAGAACCGCACAATCTCGTCGAGCGCGTCTTCGGGTCGAAGGTGACCGGTGCGGGTGGCGATGCCATCCCGCTGCGCTGAGTGCATAACCACCAGCCTGCAGTCCGCCTCAGCAATATCGGGATAGAGCGCAGGGTCAGGAAATCCTTGGATATCGTTCAGGTAGCCCACGCCGCGCTTGAGCGCATAGCGCTGGGTTTCCGGTTGGAAGCTGTCGATTGAAACACGGTGCATCTGATCGGACAGGGCGTCTAAGAGCGGCGCAATACGTCTGATCTCATCGGCCGGCGATACAGGCCTCGCGTCCGGATGGCTGGCGGCCGGTCCGACATCCACGACGTCTGATCCGACTCGCAGCATTTCGATCGCCGCGGTGACAGCGCCGGCGGGGTCTAGCCGCCGGCTCTCATCGAAGAAGGAGTCCTCGGTGAGATTCAGAATGCCGAACACCGTCACCATGGCGTCGGCCTCCGCAGCGACTTCCACGATGGGGATCGGGCGAGCAAAAAGGCAGCAATTATGAGCCCCATACCTACAAAGCCCCACGCATCAAGCTTTTGCCCATGAAGCAACCAGGCAATGGCTGTAATTATGACGACGCCGAGTCCCGACCAGACTGCATAAGCAACACCGACAGGGATGGATTTCAGAACCAGAGAAAGAAAATAAAATGCGATGCCATAACCGATTATGACAACGGCGGAAGGGGCAAGCTTAGTAAAGCCCTCGCTAGATTTTAATGCGGATGTTGCGATTACTTCGCCAACTATTGCGATAACAAGAAAAAGCCAGCCTTTCATGATATATCTCCCAATTTGTGTAGGGCTTATTATGCACGCTTAAAAATAATAAAAGCAGACTTGACCTGATAGTTTGGCTGTGAGCAATTATGTGCTTAGTGCATCTAACGCCGGAGTTAAGCCGCCGCGCGTAGCGCGGTCGGCTTGAACGAATTGTTAGACATCATTTACCAACTGACTTGATGATCTCGCCTTTCACAAAGCGAATAAATTCTTCCAAGTGATCTGCGCGTGAGGCCAAGTGATCTTCTTTTTGTCCCAGATAAGCTTGCTTAGCTTCAAGTAAGACGGGCTGATACTGGGCAGGTAGGCGTTTTATTGCCCAGTCGGCAGCGACATCCTTCGGCGCGATTTTGCCGGTTATTGCGCTGTACCAAATGCGGGACAACGTAAGCACTACATTTCGCTCATCGCCGGCCCAGTCGGGCTGCGAGTTCCATAGCTTCAAGGTTTCCCTCAGCGCCTCGAATAGATCCTGTTCAGGAACCGGGTCAAAGAATTCCTCCGCTGCCGGACCTACCAAGGCAACGCTATGTTCTCTTGCTTTTGTAAGCAGGATAGCTAGATCAATGTCGATCATGGCTGGCTCGAAGATACCCGCAAGAATGTCATTGCGCTGCCATTCTCCAAATTGCAGCTCGCGCTTAGCCGGATAACGCCACGGGATGATGTCGTCATGCACGACAAGGGTGACTTCTATAGCGCGGAGCGTCTCGCTCTCGCCAGGGAAAGCCGAAGCCTCCATAAGATCATTGAGCAATGCTCGCCGCGTCGTTTCATCAAGCTTTACGGCCACAGTAACCAACAAATCAATATCGCTGTATGGCTTCAGGCCGCCATCCACTGCGGAGCCGTACAAATGCACGGCCAGCAACGTTGATTCCAGATGGCGCTCAATGACGCTTAGCACCTCTGATAGTTGGTTCGAAATTTCGATGGTCACCGCTTCCCTCATGATGTCTAACGGGCGAGGTAAGCCGACCGCAGAATGCGGGTCGGCTTGACCGAAATGTTAGAACCAGAAGCCAAAACGGATAACTTGAATTTGGCGACGGGCGCTAACCGTGAAAAAACGCTGCGCCACCGAGGCGGCACAGCACTGCAAAAACGATAGCTGCTTGCGCTTGCTACGCAAGGGCTAGAGGCCAAAAAGACTGAAAACCTGCGCAGCCCATGCAGGCGAAGCCCGGAAAAAAGGCAAAACAGGCACTGAATAACGCCTGAAAAGCTAAATGCCGTTTGAATAAACATGAGCTAAATAAAGCTGGGTTTAAGTGGTGCTAACGTTGGACGTAACGAGAGCCGGAGCGCAGCGGAGGGAACCAAAATGCGCAGCATTTTGGCGTCCCGTTGACGGAATGGTTAGCCGTTTCGACGCGCATAAACGGAGTGGGTGTACGGAATTACAGCTTGAATGGTTTCGGTTGAGACAAGCTCGAATTCTGTTTCGTTGAGCATTGGGAAGAAGGCGTCACCCTCGAAGGTTTGATGTACCTCAGATAGAAACACGCCGTGGGCGTGAGGTAGTGCCAGAGTGTATATCTCAGCTCCGCCCGCGACGTAGAGTTCATTGCCGAGTTCGGATGCCAAAGCGATAGCGTGCGACAGCGTTGAAACAACTACGCAGCCAGTGGCGCGGTAGTTAGCTTGGCGTGAGATTACCAATGTGTGACGGTTCGGTAGAGGCTTGCCGATAGACTCAAAGGTCTTTCGCCCCATGACAACGACTTTTCCCTCAGTGAGTCTGCGAAAAATCTTCTGCTCACCCGGAATTTTCCAGGGGATATTAGGACCATTGCCAATAACCCGATTGGCTCCCATCGCAGCAACGAGATAAATGCGTACTGATTCCGAGTTCATATGGCTAACTTTGTTTTAGGGCGACTGCCCTGCTGCGTAACATCGTTGCTGCTCCATAACATCAAACATCGACCCACGGCGTAACGCGCTTGCTGCTTGGATGCCCGAGGCATAGACTGTACAAAAAAACAGTCATAACAAGCCATGAAAACCGCCACTGCGCCGTTACCACCGCTGCGTTCGGTCAAGGTTCTGGACCAGTTGCGTGAGCGCATACGCTACTTGCATTACAGTTTACGAACCGAACAGGCTTATGTCCACTGGGTTCGTGCCTTCATCCGTTTCCACGGTGTGCGTCACCCGGCAACCTTGGGCAGCAGCGAAGTCGAGGCATTTCTGTCCTGGCTGGCGAACGAGCGCAAGGTTTCGGTCTCCACGCATCGTCAGGCATTGGCGGCCTTGCTGTTCTTCTACGGCAAGGTGCTGTGCACGGATCTGCCCTGGCTTCAGGAGATCGGAAGACCTCGGCCGTCGCGGCGCTTGCCGGTGGTGCTGACCCCGGATGAAGTGGTTCGCATCCTCGGTTTTCTGGAAGGCGAGCATCGTTTGTTCGCCCAGCTTCTGTATGGAACGGGCATGCGGATCAGTGAGGGTTTGCAACTGCGGGTCAAGGATCTGGATTTCGATCACGGCACGATCATCGTGCGGGAGGGCAAGGGCTCCAAGGATCGGGCCTTGATGTTACCCGAGAGCTTGGCACCCAGCCTGCGCGAGCAGCTGTCGCGTGCACGGGCATGGTGGCTGAAGGACCAGGCCGAGGGCCGCAGCGGCGTTGCGCTTCCCGACGCCCTTGAGCGGAAGTATCCGCGCGCCGGGCATTCCTGGCCGTGGTTCTGGGTTTTTGCGCAGCACACGCATTCGACCGATCCACGGAGCGGTGTCGTGCGTCGCCATCACATGTATGACCAGACCTTTCAGCGCGCCTTCAAACGTGCCGTAGAACAAGCAGGCATCACGAAGCCCGCCACACCGCACACCCTCCGCCACTCGTTCGCGACGGCCTTGCTCCGCAG
>NZ_JBJNOX010000031.1:0-4300 GCF_052166245.1 Serratia sp. CY84636 | reverse complement strand
AGCGTACGGCCCACAGAATGATGTCACGCTGAAAATGCCGGCCTTTGAATGGGTTCATGTGCAGCTCCATCAGCAAAAGGGGATGATAAGTTTATCACCACCGACTATTTGCAACAGTGCCCTGAAAACTATATCAAAGAAGCCAAATACGACATGGCGGTGGGTCATCTCTTGCTAAAGTCATTTTGGGCGAATGAAGCCGTGTTTCAAATGATGATGCTTTCATATAACCTATTTTTGTTGTTCAAGTTTGATTCCTTGGACTCTTCAGAATACAGACAGCAAATAAAGACCTTTCGTTTGAAGTATGTATTTCTTGCAGCAAAAATAATCAAAACCGCAAGATATGTAATCATGAAGTTGTCGGAAAACTATCCGTACAAGGGAGTGTATGAAAAATGTCTGGTATAATAAGAATATCATCAATAAAATTGAGTGTTGCTCTGTGGATAACTTGCAGAGTTTATTAAGTATCATTGCAGCAAAGATGAAATCAATGATTTATCAAAAATGATTGAAAGGTGGTTGTAAATAATGTTACAATGTGTAAGAAGCAGTCTAAATTCTTCGTGAAATAGTGATTTTTGAAGCTAATAAAAAACACACGTGGAATTTAGGGACTATTCATGTTGTTGTTATTTCGTATCTTCCAGAATAAGGAATCCCATGGTTAAAAAATCACTGCGCCAGTTCACGCTGATGGCGACGGCAACCGTCACGCTGTTGTTAGGAAGTGTGCCGCTGTATGCGCAAACGGCGGACGTACAGCAAAAACTTGCCGAATTAGAGCGGCAGTCGGGAGGCAGACTGGGTGTGGCATTGATTAACACAGCAGATAATTCGCAAATACTTTATCGTGCTGATGAGCGCTTTGCGATGTGCAGCACCAGTAAAGTGATGGCCGCGGCCGCGGTGCTGAAGAAAAGTGAAAGCGAACCGAATCTGTTAAATCAGCGAGTTGAGATCAAAAAATCTGACCTTGTTAACTATAATCCGATTGCGGAAAAGCACGTCAATGGGACGATGTCACTGGCTGAGCTTAGCGCGGCCGCGCTACAGTACAGCGATAACGTGGCGATGAATAAGCTGATTGCTCACGTTGGCGGCCCGGCTAGCGTCACCGCGTTCGCCCGACAGCTGGGAGACGAAACGTTCCGTCTCGACCGTACCGAGCCGACGTTAAACACCGCCATTCCGGGCGATCCGCGTGATACCACTTCACCTCGGGCAATGGCGCAAACTCTGCGGAATCTGACGCTGGGTAAAGCATTGGGCGACAGCCAACGGGCGCAGCTGGTGACATGGATGAAAGGCAATACCACCGGTGCAGCGAGCATTCAGGCTGGACTGCCTGCTTCCTGGGTTGTGGGGGATAAAACCGGCAGCGGTGGCTATGGCACCACCAACGATATCGCGGTGATCTGGCCAAAAGATCGTGCGCCGCTGATTCTGGTCACTTACTTCACCCAGCCTCAACCTAAGGCAGAAAGCCGTCGCGATGTATTAGCGTCGGCGGCTAAAATCGTCACCGACGGTTTGTAATAGCGGAAACGGAATGGGGAAACTCATTCCGTTTTTGTTTATCGCCTTAGACGGCAAAAGTGCTGTCGCCCACCTGCGCTTGCGCATACCAGGCCATAAGCTCCGTGGTTCCTGGTTCTCCTTCCGCTGGAGCCCAGTGCGCATAGTCATCGGCAGCCACGGGTTGATAGCCACCGTGTTTTACTTCAAAAATTATGCCACCGGTATCCAGCGACAGCACGGCATGCCAGGTTCCTGCGGCCATCTCCAGCACCGTACAGGTTTCCCCCAATATCGCCCGATGGGTGACGGTACCCCGATCGTCAAAATTCAGCACCACGAAACGACCCCTTAATGGCAACAGTAGCTCGAAGGTGTGAGGGTGTCGGTGCGGGCGCACGTAGGTCCCAGGTCATATTCCTTCCGGCGTCCGGCATTTTACCGCCAGACAGCTCGGGATTCGTGATATCACCGTTCTTGCAGAATACGGTCAGAGGGAAAATACCCGCCGTGAGCATGCAGCGCTGATACGTCAGCACTATCAGTATCGTGAATTTGCCTGGCCCTGGACATTTCGCCTTACCCGTCTTTTATATACCCGGAGCTGGATAAGCAACGAACGTCCTGGCCTGCTTTTCGATCTGGCGACAGGGTGGCTTATGCAACATCGTATTATTCTCCCCGGAGCCACTACGCTGACCCGGTTGATTTCAGAGGTAAGGGAAAAGGCGACGTTGCGCCTGTGGAACAAACTGGCACTGATACCGTCAGCCGAACAGCGTTCACAGCTGGAGATGCTGCTGGGGCCAACTGATTGCAGCCGCCTGTCTTTACTGGAATCACTGAAAAAGGGCCCTGTGACCATCAGTGGTCCGGCGTTTAATGAAGCAATTGAACGCTGGAAAACTCTGAACGATTTTGGCCTGCATGCTGAAAACCTGAGTACACTCCCGGCTGTGCGCCTGAAAAATCTCGCACGTTATGCTGGTATGACTTCGGTGTTCAATATTGCCAGGATGTCACCGCAGAAAAGGATGGCGGTTCTGGTTGCCTTTGTCCTTGCATGGGAAACGCTGGCGCTGGATGATGCATTGGACGTTCTGGACGCCATGCTGGCCGTTATCATCCGTGACGCCAGAAAGATTGGGCAGAAAAAACGGCTCCGCTCGCTGAAGGATCTGGATAAATCTGCATTGGCGCTCGCCAGCGCATGTTCGTACCTGCTGAAAGAAGAAACACCGGACGAATCGATTCGTGCTGAGGTGTTCAGCTACATCCCAAGGCAAAAGCTGGCTGAAATCATCACGCTTGTCCGTGAAATTGCCCGGCCCTCAGACGATAATTTTCATGAAGAAATGGTGGAGCAGTACGGGCGCGTTCGTCGTTTCCTGCCCCATCTGCTGAATACCGTTAAATTTTCATCCGCACCTGCCGGGGTTACCACTCTGAATGCCTGTGACTACCTCAGCCGGGAGTTCAGCTCACGGCGGCAGTTTTTTGACGACGCACCAACGGAAATTATCAGTCGGTCATGGAAACGGCTGGTGATTAACAAGGAAAAACATATCACCCGCAGGGGATACACGCTCTGCTTTCTCAGTAAACTGCAGGATAGTCTGAGGCGGAGGGATGTCTACGTTACCGGCAGTAACCGGTGGGGAGATCCTCGTGCAAGATTACTACAGGGTGCTGACTGGCAGGCAAACCGGATTAAGGTTTATCGTTCTTTGGGGCACCCGACAGACCCGCAGGAAGCAATAAAATCTCTGGGTCATCAGCTTGATAGTCGTTACAGACAGGTTGCTGCACGTCTTTGCGAAAATGAGGCTGTCGAACTCGATGTTTCTGGCCCGAAGCCCCGGTTGACAATTTCTCCCCTCGCCAGTCTTGATGAGCCGGACAGTCTGAAACGACTGAGCAAAATGATCAGTGATCTACTCCCTCCGGTGGATTTAACGGAGTTGCTGCTCGAAATTAACGCCCATACCGGATTTGCTGATGAGTTTTTCCATGCTAGTGAAGCCAGTGCCAGAGTTGATGATCTGCCCGTCAGCATCAGCGCCGTGCTGATGGCTGAAGCCTGCAATATCGGTCTGGAACCACTGATCAGATCAAATGTTCCTGCACTGACCCGACACCGGCTGAACTGGACAAAAGCGAACTATCTGCGGGCTGAAACTATCACCAGCGCTA
Source organism: Serratia sp. CY84636 (assembly GCF_052166245.1). Classification (NCBI taxonomy): domain Bacteria; kingdom Pseudomonadati; phylum Pseudomonadota; class Gammaproteobacteria; order Enterobacterales; family Yersiniaceae; genus Serratia; species Serratia sp. CY84636. Next base: position 586 of record NZ_JBJNOX010000031.1, on the reverse strand, counting down.
ATGCCAGACTGGTTGATTTTCAGGCAACGCTGCCACTGGCACAGATATGGGGTGGAGGAGAAGTGGCATCTGCAGATGGAATGCGCTTTGTTACGCCAGTCAGAACAATCAATGCCGGACCGAACCGCAAATACTTTGGTAATAACAGAGGGATCACCTGGTACAACTTTGTGTCCGATCAGTATTCCGGCTTTCATGGCATCGTTATACCGGGGACGCTGAGGGACTCTATCTTTGTGCTGGAAGGTCTTCTGGAACAGGAGACCGGGCTGAATCCAACCGAAATTATGACCGATACAGCAGGTGCCAGCGAACTTGTCTTTGGCCTTTTCTGGCTGCTGGGATACCAGTTTTCTCCACGCCTGGCTGATGCCGGTGCTTCGGTTTTCTGGCGAATGGACCATGATGCCGACTATGGCGTGCTGAATGATATTGCCAGAGGGCAATCAGATCCCCGAAAAATAGGGCACTGTTGCAAATAGTCGGTGGTGATAAACTTATCATCCCCTTTTGCTGATGGAGCTGCACATGAACCCATTCAAAGGCCGGCATTTTCAGCGTGACATCATTCTGTGGGCCGTACGCT
>NZ_JBJNOX010000030.1:0-5211 GCF_052166245.1 Serratia sp. CY84636 | reverse complement strand
CGTCCAGCAGCTGCAAACGCTCTTCCAGGTACTGGTCGCTGTTCGGGTTGATCGCCAGGGGCAGGGCCTGCTCGCGCTTGAGTGCGGCGAACTTCTCGGCCGGCAGCAGGTAGTCGTCGAAGTCGCGGAACTGCCGCGAGCCCTTGACCCAGATGTCGCCGGAGCGCAGGGCGTTCTTCAGCTCGGACAGGGCGCAGATTTCGTAGAATTTCCGGTCGAGGCCTTCCGGGGTGATCACCAGCGGCTTCCAGCGCGGCTTGATGAAGGCCGTGGGTGCATCGGCCGGCACCTTGCGCAGGTTGTCGGCGTTCATCTCACGCAGGGTCTGCACGGCTGCCAGCACGCCTTGCGCGGCCGGCCCGTGCTGTTCCCCAACTTTTCGCTCGGCGAAGAGTATGAACATGCGCCGCCGGCGACGAATCGCCAAATCTCACCGTATCTCCCGAGCGGACGATTTCGCACCGGTCTGCCCGTCGAAGGGCTTGCGATCGAACGGGGCGACCTTTTCTATGCATGTCCGCGAGCCAGCGTCTTTTATGGCACGGCGCTCGACGCCGACCTTCGGACGCGCGGCGTAAGCACGCTTGTCATGGCCGGGATAAGCACCACCGGCGTTGTTCTTTCAAGCGTCGCCTGGGCTAGTGATGCGGACTACGACGTGCGTTTGGTCCAGGACTGCTGCTACGACCCGGATCGGGATGCCCACGAAGCTCTGTTGCGTTCCGGGTTCGGCGGACGTGTACAGGTCGTGTAATTTTCGGGCCTCGCATGATCGCGGCCATAGCCGCAGGTGGATTGGTGCGAGGCAGGGCCAGTCCAAGTCAGGGTGCGGTCATCGCGGCGCCTGCAACTCTCAAAAACCCATCGCCGTAGCGGAGGTCTTGTAATCGCATGTCATTACGCACGCCCGATTTATTGTTCACAGCGATAGCACCTGCCATTTGGGGCAGCACCTACATTGTCACCACCCAATACCTGCCGAACTTCTCACCGATGACGGTCGCGATGCTGCGGGCGTTGCCGGCGGGTTTATTGCTCGTGATGATCGTCCGACAGATTCCAACGGGAATCTGGTGGATGCGCATCTTCATCCTCGGCGCACTTAATATTTCGCTATTCTGGAGCTTGTTGTTTATTTCGGTCTACCGCCTGCCGGGCGGGGTCGCGGCGACGGTAGGCGCTGTGCAGCCGCTGATGGTCGTGTTCATCTCTGCCGCTCTGCTAGGTAGCCCGATACGATTGATGGCGGTCCTGGGGGCTATTTGCGGAACTGCGGGCGTGGCGCTGTTGGTGTTGACACCAAACGCAGCGCTAGATCCTGTCGGCGTCGCAGCGGGCCTGGCGGGGGCGGTTTCCATGGCGTTCGGAACCGTGCTGACCCGCAAGTGGCAACCTCCCGTGCCTCTGCTCACCTTTACCGCCTGGCAACTGGCGGCCGGAGGACTTCTGCTCGTTCCAGTAGCTTTAGTGTTTGATCCGCCAATCCCGATGCCTACAGGAACCAATGTTCTCGGCCTGGCGTGGCTCGGCCTGATCGGAGCGGGTTTAACCTACTTCCTTTGGTTCCGGGGGATCTCGCGACTCGAACCTACAGTTGTTTCCTTACTGGGCTTTCTCAGCCCGGGGACCGCCGTGTTGCTAGGATGGTTGTTCTTGGATCAGACGCTGAGTGCGCTTCAAATCATCGGCGTCCTGCTCGTGATCGGGAGTATCTGGCTGGGCCAACGTTCCAACCGCACTCCTAGGGCGCGTATAGCTTGCCGGAAGTCGCCTTGACCCGCATGGCATAGGCCTATCGTTTCCACGATCAGCGATCGGCTCGTTGCCCTGCGCCGCTCCAAAGCCCGCGACGCAGCGCCGGCAGGCAGAGCAAGTAGAGGGCAGCGCCTGCAATCCATGCCCACCCGTTCCACGTTGTTATAGAAGCCGCATAGATCGCCGTGAAGAGGAGGGGTCCGACGATCGAGGTCAGGCTGGTGAGCGCCGCCAGTGAGCCTTGCAGCTGCCCCTGACGTTCCTCATCCACCTGCCTGGACAACATTGCTTGCAGCGCCGGCATTCCGATGCCACCCGAAGCAAGCAGGACCATGATCGGGAACGCCATCCATCCCCGTGTCGCGAAGGCAAGCAGGATGTAGCCTGTGCCGTCGGCAATCATTCCGAGCATGAGTGCCCGCCTTTCGCCGAGCCGGGCGGCTACAGGGCCGGTGATCATTGCCTGGGCGAGTGAATGCAGAATGCCAAATGCGGCAAGCGAAATGCCGATCGTGGTCGCGTCCCAGTGAAAGCGATCCTCGCCGAAAATGACCCAAAGCGCGGCCGGCACCTGTCCGACAAGTTGCATGATGAAGAAGACCGCCATCAGGGCGGCGACGACGGTCATGCCCCGGGCCCACCGGAACGAAGCGAGCGGGTTGAGAGCCTCCCGGCGTAACGGCCGGCGTTCGCCTTTGTGCGACTCCGGCAAAAGGAAACAGCCCGTCAGGAAATTGAGGCCGTTCAAGGCTGCCGCGGCGAAGAACGGAGCGTGGGGGGAGAAACCGCCCATCAGCCCACCGAGCACAGGTCCCGCGACCATCCCGAACCCGAAACAGGCGCTCATGAAGCCGAAGTGCCGCGCGCGCTCATCGCCATCAGTGATATCGGCAATATAAGCGCCGGCTACCGCCCCAGTCGCCCCGGTGATGCCGGCCACGATCCGCCCGATATAGAGAACCCAAAGGAAAGGCGCCGTCGCCATGATGGCGTAGTCGACAGCAGCGCCGGCCAGCGAGACGAGCAAGACCGGCCGCCGCCCGAAACGATCCGACAGCGCGCCCAGCACAGGTGCGCAGGCAAATTGCATCAACGCATACAGCGCCAGCAGAATGCCATAGTGGGCGGTGACGTCGTTCGAGTGAACCAGATCGCGCAGGAGGCCCGGCAGCACCGGCATAATCAGGCCGATGCCGACAGCGTCGAGCGCGACAGTGCTCAGAATTACGATCAGGGGTCTGTTGGGTTTCACGTCTGGCCTCCGGACCAGCCTCCGCTGGTCCGATTGAACGCGCGGATTCTTTATCACTGATAAGTTGGTGGACATATTATGTTTATCAGTGATAAAGTGTCAAGCATGACAAAGTTGCAGCCGAATACAGTGATCCGTGCCGCCCTGGACCTGTTGAACGAGGTCGGCGTAGACGGTCTGACGACACGCAAACTGGCGGAACGGTTGGGGGTTCAGCAGCCGGCGCTTTACTGGCACTTCAGGAACAAGCGGGCGCTGCTCGACGCACTGGCCGAAGCCATGCTGGCGGAGAATCATACGCATTCGGTGCCGAGAGCCGACGACGACTGGCGCTCATTTCTGATCGGGAATGCCCGCAGCTTCAGGCAGGCGCTGCTCGCCTACCGCGATGGCGCGCGCATCCATGCCGGCACGCGACCGGGCGCACCGCAGATGGAAACGGCCGACGCGCAGCTTCGCTTCCTCTGCGAGGCGGGTTTTTCGGCCGGGGACGCCGTCAATGCGCTGATGACAATCAGCTACTTCACTGTTGGGGCCGTGCTTGAGGAGCAGGCCGGCGACAGCGATGCCGGCGAGCGCGGCGGCACCGTTGAACAGGCTCCGCTCTCGCCGCTGTTGCGGGCCGCGATAGACGCCTTCGACGAAGCCGGTCCGGACGCAGCGTTCGAGCAGGGACTCGCGGTGATTGTCGATGGATTGGCGAAAAGGAGGCTCGTTGTCAGGAACGTTGAAGGACCGAGAAAGGGTGACGATTGATCAGGACCGCTGCCGGAGCGCAACCCACTCACTACAGCAGAGCCATGTAGACAACATCCCCTCCCCCTTTCCACCGCGTCAGACGCCCGTAGCAGCCCGCTACGGGCTTTTTCATGCCCTGCCCTAGCGTCCAAGCCTCACGGCCGCGCTCGGCCTCTCTGGCGGCCTTCTGGCGCTCCTGCTGCGGCGTCCGCTCGTGGGCCGTGGCGCGGGTCCGCGCGCCGGCCTCGTGCGCCTGGCGCTCGCGGCCGTCTTCACGTTCTGCCTTGCGCAGATGAGATAGGGGAGCCCGCAGAATTCGGAAAAAATCGTACGCTAAGGTTTTCCGGGCATCCGTAAGGGCCGAAACTTCCCGTCTTCCAGTCTGCGGCTCTGCCGCCAGACGTAATCGCCGGTTAGGTTGATGTGCTCCCAGCCCAGCGGCGACAGGAATTGCAGCAGCTCGCCGTCCACCGGCTTGCCGGCCTCGACCAACCCCTGGGTGGCGCGTTCCAGGTACACCGTGTTCCACAGCACGATAGCCGCCGTCACCAGGTTGAGGCCGCTGGCCCGGTAGCGCTGCTGCTCGAAGCTCCGATCCCTGATTTCCCCAAGGCGGTTGAAGAACACCGCCCTGGCCAGCGAGTTGCGCGCCTCACCTTTGTTCAGGCCGGCATGCACGCGGCGGCGCAGTTCAACACTTTGCAGCCAGTCCAGGATGAACAGCGTGCGCTCGATCCGGCCCAGCTCGCGCAGGGCCACGGCCAGTCCGTTCTGGCGCGGGTAGCTGCCGAGCTTGCGCAGCATCAGCGAGGCGGTGACGGTGCCCTGCTTGATCGAGCTGGCCAGGCGCAGGATGTCGTCCCAGTGGGCACGCACGTGCTTGATGTTCAGGGTGCCGCCGATCAGCGGGCGCAACGTCGGGTAGGCTTGCACGCCCTGCGGCACGTACAGCTTGGTTTCGCCGAGGTCGCGGATGCGCGGCGCGAAGCGGAAGCCTAGCAGGTGCATCAGGGCAAAGACGTGATCGGTGAAGCCGGCCGTGTCGGTGTAGTGCTCCTCGATCCGCAGGTCGGACTCGTGGTACAGCAGGCCGTCGAGCACATAGGTGGAATCGCGGACGCCGACATTCACCACGCGGGTGCTGAACGGCGCGTACTGGTCGGAGATATGGGTATAGAACAGCCGTCCCGGCTCGCTACCGTACTTCGGGTTGACGTGCCCGGTGCTCTCGCCCCGGCCACCCGCGCGGAAGCGCTGGCCATCGGAGGATGAGGTCGTGCCGTCGCCCCAGTGGGCGGCAAAGGCGTGGCGATACTGGTGGTTGACCAGCTCGGCCAAGGCCGCCGAATAGGTTTCGTCGCGGATGTGCCAGGCTTGCAGCCAGGACAGCTTGGCGTAGGTCAGGCCGGGGCTCGACTCGGCCATCTTGGTCAGCCCGAGGTTGATCGCATCACCGAGGATTGCGG
>NZ_JBJNOX010000003.1:0-10738 GCF_052166245.1 Serratia sp. CY84636 | reverse complement strand
CGCCCAGCGCGGCGCCGTGCACGTCATGGGTGCCGGCCTTGTTCGGCGAACCGAAGCCGATAACGGTCTTGCACATCAGCAGCGACGGCTTGTCGGTCACCTTGCGGGCTTCTTCAATCGCGGTCTTGATGGCGTCCGGGTTGTGGCCGTCGACGTTACGCACCACGTGCCAGCCGTAGGCTTCGAAGCGCAGGGCGGTGTCGTCGGTGAACCAGCCGTCGACGTGGCCGTCGATGGAGATGCCGTTGTCATCGTAGAAAGCGGTCAGCTTGCCGAGCTTGAGGGTACCGGCCAGAGAGCAGACTTCGTGCGAGATGTCTTCCATCATGCAGCCGTCGCCCATGAAGGCGTAGGTGTGGTGGTCAACGATATCGTGGCCCGGGCGGTTGAACTGCGCCGCCAGGGTGCGTTCGGCGATGGCGAAGCCGACGGCGTTGGCGATGCCCTGGCCCAGCGGACCGGTGGTGGTTTCAACGCCTGGGGTGTAGCCGTACTCCGGGTGCCCTGGGGTTTTGGAGTGCAACTGACGGAAGTTTTCCAGCTCGCGCATCGGCAGGTCGTAGCCGGTGAGGTGCAGGAGGCTGTAAATCAACATGGAGCCGTGGCCGTTGGAGAGCACGAAACGGTCGCGGTCAGCCCAGTGCGGGTTAGTCGGGTTGTGGTTGAGGTAGTCACGCCACAGGACTTCGGCGATGTCCGCCATGCCCATAGGAGCACCCGGGTGGCCGGAATTTGCTTTTTGTACGGCGTCCATGCTGAGTGCGCGGATGGCGTTGGCAAGCTCTTTACGAGAAGACATAACGAAACTCCAGTACGGTTACAGTTGAGCGACCAACATGTCTTCCAGCTTCTGCTGGTCGACGGCGAACAGGCGAATGCCTTCGGCGAGTTTTTCCACCGCCATGGCGTCCTGGTTGTGCAGCCAGCGGAACTCCGCTTCAGCCAGCGGGGCAGGTTGATGGAAGCCCTCGGTAGACGGGGTCAGCTTGCGCTCGACCGGCTGGTCGCTGTTTTTCAGCTGTTCCAAAAGGTTTGGTGCGATGGTCAGGCGATCGCAGCCGGCCAGCGCCAAAATCTGCTCAACCTTACGGAAGCTGGCGCCCATGATCACCGTCTGGTAACGATGACGCTTGTAGTATTCATAGATGGTACGCACCGACTTCACGCCCGGATCCTGATCGGCATCGTAGTCGGCGGCAGGCTGTTTGGCCTGGTACCAGTCATAGATGCGGCCGACGAACGGCGAGATCAGATACACGCCGGCTTCGGCGCAGGCGCGGGCCTGGGCGAAGGAGAACAGCAGCGTCAGGTTGGTGTTGATGCCTTCTTTTTCCAGCTCTTCGGCGGCTTTGATGCCTTCCCAGGTGGAAGCCAGTTTGATCAGGATGCGCGATTTGTCGATGCCTTGTTCCTGATACATGGCGATCAGCTTGCGCGCTTTGGCGACGCACATGCCGCGATCGAACGACAGGCGGGCGTCCACTTCGGTGGAGATGCGGCCCGGCACGCTTTTGAGGATCTCGACGCCGATATTGACCGCCAGCTTATCGCTGGCGTTGATCAGCTGGGTTTCCTTGCTGCCACCCTGGCGGCGGGCATATTCCAGCGCTTCGGCGATCAGCGCTTTGTACTGCGGCAGCGCGGCGGCTTTCAGGATCAGCGAAGGGTTGGTGGTGGCGTCCTGGGGTTCGAACTGGCGGATGGATTCGATATCGCCGCTGTCGGCGACCACCGTGGTCAGCTGCTTGAGTGCGTCTAATTGATTCATTAATAAGCTCCTTGACCAAGCTCAACGTAGGGAAATGAGAACCTTTTTCATCATAGGGGGAACACACTGCATCATCGGGTCGGGAATGAAAATGCGCTTTTTCTGATTGTTGCGATGGATAATAACAATGAATGCCGAATAAACCCAGGCGGGGCGCGGCTTGCGGCGGTGGCAGGCGAAGGGGGCGGTAGCGCAAGAGCCAAAAAAAGAAGGGTTCAGCGCCAGGCTGAACCCTCAAAGATCGTCTCATTTGGCCGATTATTTGCTCAGGTTGACATCGATCGCCTGGTAGAAGGCGTTGGCGGTGTCGGCTATATCCCACACGGCAAGGATCACGTGCGAGCCGCTGCGGTCTGCCGGTATATTGCACTGGTGGGTCACCTGTGCGGCTGGGATGGCGCCGCCGTCGTTGAACTGGCAGAACGGCGTCAGGTCAAAGGAGGCGCGGGTCAGCGGCTGGGAAGCGTCCCAGTTCGGTTTGGTGATGAAATAGCGCCAGCTGGTGGTGCTGTGACGCGCGGTCAGCTTCCAGGTAAAGGAGTTTGGGCCGGTTTTCAGGTTGAGCTTGTTCCAGCGCGTCGGCGTTTGCTGATCCAGTTCGAAGAAGGTGGACTTGTCGGCGCTGGCGATATGGCCGTCAGCCGGACCGGCCTGCGGGAAGCCTTTCAGGCCTTCGACGCTCTGCGGTTCATACTGCACGCTGCCGCACTGGGTGTTGAGCTGCAGTTTGCACTGATAGGCACGGCTGGCCGGCGATTCGACGTAACCGTGGGCATTCGCCTGTTGCGAAACGCCGAACATGGCCGCGCTCAGCAGGCCCAGAGAAAGCAGGGTACGGGAAGTTTTGTTCATAAGTCACTCCTGACTGAAATTATGTTGTAAGTTGAGCGTATTTCACCGACAAAATGAGAGGCTAATAACGCAATTAGAAATAACCCTGTTTGTCGGCTTGTTTTATTTTTATCATTCTGGTTGTGCAGCAGAGCGGAATGTTTTAGCGGCTATTAACGAAAATTATTATGATGACGATCTTTGATCGTTAGGCTGAATTTATTTAACTGTCACAGTGTAAAAGCACGGCGCTATGATGAAATTTATATCATGTAGTGATGAATAGTATTTAAGATAGCGCTCTCATTTATGAAGTATATTGCTTGTTGCCTTGAGTACCCTTGTTCGACTTGATCGATTTTTGTGCGCCACCACCTCGGGAATTTAGTGTCATTTTTCTTATTTTATTTTAAAGAGGAATTTGTATGACTAGATTATCCCTGGACGCGATTAAAATAATCAGCACCATCAAGAGCACCGGCTCTTTCTCTATGGCGGCGGAGGCGCTGCATAAAACGCCTTCGGCGATCTCTTATCGGGTTTCCAATATTGAAAGCAAACTCTGCGTGAAACTTTTTCATCGCAATGGCCCCATGATTACCCTGACGGATGAAGGGGAATTTCTCCTGCAGGAGGGCAGCTGGATATTAAATGCGGTGCAGGATTTGGAAAGTCGGGTAAGAAACATCCCCAAGCTGGACAATAATATCCGCCTGGCGGTGGACACCTTCTTCCCGCTGGAGACCCTGACGCAGGATATCCGCGACTATATTCAGCATTGCCCGAACGCCAATATCTCGGTGCAGCGGGAAGCGTTGAACGGCACCTGGGATGCGCTGAAGAACAACCGGGCGGACCTGATCATCGCCATCGGCCAAATTCCCGACAGCGTACAGGCCAAAACCCTGATGCTCGGCAAGCTCAACTTCGTGCTGTGTGTGTCGCCTTCGCACCCTTTCGCGGCGCAGAGAAAGCCGGTGTGCAAGAAGCAGCGCTTGAACGACATCGTGGTGGTGATCGCCGACAGCAGCCATGAGCTGCCAAAACGCAATCACGGCACGCTGCCTCTGCAGCGCCAGCTGGTGGTGTGCGATGTGGAAAGCAACCTGGCGCTGCTCAAACGCGGCATCGGCCACGCTTTTCTGCCGCCTGCGCTGATCGAAAAGGAATTGGCCAGCGGCGAACTGGTGACGGTGCCGGTGGAGATGCAAAAGGGCGACGAAATGATTTGGCTGGCGTGGCATCCGGCCAGCAAGGGCGCCGGGTTTAGCTGGTGGCATGAGCGGCTGACGCGCAAAAGCGATGTCTACAGCCTGATGGGCCGCGAAGTGGTGCGGGATGGCGGTTATCCATGGTGCCATAACTGAAGGAATAGAGACGAAGGGACGCGAAAATCAAACGGTTAACTCAATGAAAACCCCGCAGCGTTCGGCTACGGGGTTTTTTTATGGCTTACGCCACGCGGCCTACCTTCAGCCAGGCGCTGTCGGAGCCGGGCGCCGAGGTGATATAGCCCCACTTGGTCTGCCAGACGTAACCCTGATAGGACACCAGCGCGCCCTGCGCGTAAATGGTGCCCGGCACGTAGGCCGGTGCCGTCATGATCGGCAGGTTGCCGGGGCCGACGCCGGTGTAGCGCAGGCCGGTGCCCATATCCAGCTGGCTGTCGTCGTAGTCCGCGGCGTTGAAATAGCGATCCAGCGCGGCCAGCAGATCGCCGTTGCGGTTGTCTTGCCCCAGATGCCAGAACATCACGCCGCCCAGCTGCTGCTGCTTGATGTACTTCGCTTTGTATTTGAAGCTTTCGGCATCGTCATAGGTGACGAACAGCCCGTTCTGCGCATGATACAGGTAAGGGGTTTTGGTCTTGTCGTTCCACAACCGCTGATAGCCGTAGTTGCCCTGCAGCATCTGCTCCAGCTGGCGATAGGAGGCGATGCGCGGATCTTTGTCGCGCACGCACTCTTCGCAGCCCACCAGCCAGTAGTCAGTGCTCGGATACGGATCTTCGCCCGGCGTGCTGTGGCTGCTGTACTGGCCGCCGTTGCTGCCGCTGACGCCTTTGAAGGCGCGGCCGTAGAAGGGGACGCCCATCACGATCTTGGCGCTCGGCACGCCTTCCATCATCAGGTGTTGCTGCACCGCGGCGTCGACCGTCAGGCTGAACGGGCTGGGGAAGGCGCGGGTCAGCTCTTCCCAGCTCCAGCCCAGATTGGCTTCGCGCAGCGCGTTGTAGAAGGTCGGCCCGGCCGCGTCGCCGAACAGCGCCGCCTGGTGGTTGGTGATCTTCTCCCAGGGGCCGGCCAGATCGTAGGTCATCAGGTTGATGTAATCGAGCGGCGCGACGATCTGCGCCAGCTTGCTGTAATAGCGCGACAGGAAGAAGGCGCCGCCGGCGCCGGCGATGGTCAACTGATACGGCAGCGCCTGGCGGCCGTCGGCGACGGTTTGCTGATTCAGCAGGGTGCGGATCTCTTGCAGCGCGGCGATGAAACCCTCCACTTCTGAGGCCTGCGGGTACTCCCAGTCGATGTCCACGCCGTCGAAGCCGTAATCCTTCATGATGCGCACGCAGGATTGGGCAAACTTGGTGCGCGACGCCGGGGTTTTCACCGCGTTGACGTAGTTGGCGTGCGACACGCCCAGATCGTTGGAGTAGTACCAGCCGCCGATGGAGAACATGATGCGCAGGCTGGGGTTGTGCGCTTTGAGCGCGGTCAGGCGATTGACCACATCACGCGCCTTGGCGTCGTTGGTGGCCGGATCCCAGGCGCATTCCAGATTGCTGTTGATGTCCAGGAACGAGAAGTTGATGTGCGTCAGCTGTTTGGCTTTGGCCGGCGTGATGTTGGAAACCGGGAACGGCACGACGGACGTATCGGACTCGGTGTAATTATTGATTTGGTTGGTTGGAATAAAATAATACCCAATAACGGCTTTGCGTGTGGACATGATATTTCTCCAGAGTGGATGTTTTTATGATGGGGAACTATTTCCCGCAGCCATTAATGTTTATTTTTGGTGAAAACAAAAGTCGAAATAAATCACGATAACAATGAATTTTTATTCACTGCCGTACACATTGGCGGTTATGCGTTGTGCCAGCGCTCAGCATGAATGAATTTGACCATAGGGTCTGTATTTATTCATTTGCTTTGTCATAGCATCCTTAACTAGATTCTGATTATCCGATGTCCCACCGGCCGTGATTGGCATTTAATTAAAAATAAAAAAGGAGATGAGCTATGTCCAGCATAGAGCCTGACGCTGTTGGCTTAATAGTCCAGCGAGTATGTGAATATCTTCAGCCGGTATTAAACGCCATTTTGGCCGGCGTAATGGCGTTATTGCACGGCGCCTATCGCAACGTGGGTATTCGGCGGCGTTTATTGAATGCGGCGATGTGCGCGTTATTGGCCTGGACGGTGCGCGATGCGCTGGCGCTGATGGGTCTGGAATTAAAGTGGGCGAATTTAGCCAGCGTACTGATTGGCTTTATGGGGGCGGATTACATTAACGCCTTAATTAAGAAATTCATTGGCAAAAAAACGGGGTTTAAAAATGTTAAATGACATCGAAGATATTCGTTTTACCGCCCGCAGCGAAGAGAACCTGCGCGGCGTACACCCGGATCTGGTGCGCGTTATTCGTTTGGCGCTGCGCTATTCGCTGGTGCCGTTCTCCGTCAGTGAGGGGCTGCGCAGCATGGCGCGCCAGCGGGAAATGGTGCGCGCCGGCAGCAGCCAGACATTACGCAGCCGCCATCTGACCGGCCACGCGGTGGACGTGGTGGCGATGCCGGCGGGCGTGGTCTCCTGGGAGTGGGATTACTACGCGCAGATTGCGGTGGCGGTGCGGCGCGCGGCGCGTGAATGCGGCATCAACGTTGAATGGGGCGGCGAGTGGAAAACCCTCAAGGATGGCCCGCACTTCCAACTGCCTTTCCGGGACTATCCGGCATGAGCGGTTGGCTGCAAAAACTGATGCAGGGCGGCTTGCTGCTGCTGTTGCTGGCGGCTATCTGCCTGGGTGGCTACAGCTCGCTGCTGTCGCACCAGTTGGCGTCTGCGCGGCAACAGGCGGCAGAGCTGCAGAAAAGCCTGGCGCAGCAGGCCGGGCTAATCGCCACCCTGCAGACTCAGGATGCGCAAAACCGTGCGCTGATGGCGGCGCAGCAGCGGCAGGAACGGCAGCTGCGCCAACAACACGAGGCTTATCAGAGGAAATACCGTGAAGCGATTAAAAACGATCCCTGCGCTGCTCAGCCTCTGCCTGGCGCTGTGCTTGAGCTCCTGCGCCCGGCCGCCGGCCGTGCCGCTGTTGCCCCCTGAGTCGGTGTTTGCTCCTTGTGAGCAACCGCAGCTGCAAGGGGAGACCTGGGGCGACGCGGTAAGCTATACCCTGGCGTTACAAACCTCGTTACACATTTGCGCCGGCCAGGTGGAGACGCTCAACGCCTGGCGCGCCACGCTGCCGCCACACTGACGGCGGCGTTTCTGTGCGCGTTCCACAGACCTTCTTTTTTTTACTTTTAAAACGGTCTTTCGGCCAAGGTTATGGCCCGCTTCAAAGTTTGTGATGTTTCTCTCACTATACTTCAAGGCTGCGCCCTGTCATTGTACTTGGGCGCCACGGCCCACGGCAGGGCGCAGCCTCAAAGCCTTACCTCAACATAAAAGCAAAAAACAAAGGAATCCATAATGGACGAACAGCTCAAACAGAGTGCCCTTGATTTCCATCAGTTTCCTATCCCAGGGAAGATCCAGGTTTCCCCCACCAAACCGTTGGCGACCCAGCGCGATCTGGCGCTGGCCTATTCGCCGGGCGTCGCCGCGCCTTGCCTCGAGATCGCCGAAGATCCGTTGGCAGCCTACAAATACACCGCGCGCGGCAACCTGGTGGCGGTGATTTCCAACGGCACGGCGGTACTGGGTCTGGGCAATATCGGCGCGTTGGCCGGTAAGCCGGTGATGGAAGGCAAGGGCGTTTTGTTCAAGAAGTTTTCCGGTATTGATGTGTTTGATATCGAAGTGGATGAGCATAACCCTGACAAGTTAATCGACATTATCGCCGCGCTGGAACCGACCTTCGGCGGCATCAACCTGGAAGACATTAAGGCGCCGGAGTGTTTCTACATCGAACAGAAACTGCGTGAGCGCATGAAGATCCCGGTGTTCCACGACGACCAGCACGGCACGGCGATCATCACCACTGCGGCGGTGCTCAACGGCCTGCGCGTGGTGAAGAAGAATATCTCCGACGTACGCCTGGTGGTGTCCGGCGCCGGCGCGGCCTCCATCGCCTGCCTGAACCTGCTGGTGGCGCTGGGGCTGCGGCAACAGAACATCACCGTTTGCGACTCCAAGGGCGTCATCTATAAAGGCCGCGACGCCAATATGGAGCAGACCAAAGCCGCCTACGCCATCGAGGATAACGGCCAGCGCACGCTGGGCGACGCCATCCCGAATGCCGACATCTTCCTCGGCTGCTCCGGCCCGGGCGTTCTGACGCAGGATATGGTGAAAACCATGGCGCGCGATCCGCTGATCATGGCGCTGGCCAACCCGGAACCGGAAATTTTACCGCCGCTGGCCAAAGCGGTGCGCCCGGACGCCATCATCTGCACCGGCCGCTCCGATTACCCGAACCAGGTGAACAACGTCCTGTGCTTCCCGTTCATTTTCCGCGGCGCGCTGGACGTGGGCGCTACCACCATCAACGAAGAGATGAAGCTGGCCTGCGTGCATGCCATCGCCGATCTGGCGCTGGCGGAGCAGAGCGACGTGGTGGCTTCCGCCTATGACGACCAGGATCTCTCCTTCGGTCCGGAATACATCATTCCGAAACCGTTCGATCCGCGCCTGATCGTCAAGATCGCGCCGGCGGTAGCCAAGGCGGCGATGGAGTCCGGCGTGGCGACGCGCCCGATCGAAGACTTCGACGCCTACGTCGAGAAGCTGGCGGAGTTCGTCTACAAAACCAACCTGTTCATGAAGCCGATCTTCTCGCAGGCGCGCAAAGAGGTGAAGCGGGTGGTGCTGGCGGAAGGCGAGGAAGAGCGCGTACTGCACGCCACGCAGGAGCTGGTGTCGCAGGGGCTGGCCTTCCCGATCCTGGTCGGCCGCCCGAGCGTGATCGAGATGCGCCTGAAAAAGCTGGGCCTGCAGCTGACGCCGGGCAAAGATTTCGAAGTGGTAAACAACGAGTCGGATCCGCGCTTTAACGAATACTGGGGCGAGTACTACCAGATCATGAAGCGTCGCGGCGTCTCGCAGGAACAGGCGCGCCGTGCGGTGATCGGCAACCCGACGCTGATCGCCGCTATCATGCTGCATCGCGGCGAAGCGGATGCGATGATCTGCGGCACCATCGGCAGCTATCACGAGCATTACGACGTGGTGAAGAACGTGTTCGGCTTCCGTGAAGGCGCGCACGTCGCCGGCGCGATGAACGCGCTGCTGCTGCCGAGCGGCAACACCTTTATCGCCGACACCTACGTCAACGACGATCCGACGCCGGAACAGCTGGCGGAGATCACCCTGATGGCGGCGGAAACCGTGCGCCGCTTTGGTATCGAACCGAAGGTGGCGCTGCTGTCTCATTCCAGCTTCGGCTCTTCCGACTGCCCGGCGGCGCGCAAGATGCGCAAAACGCTGGAGCTGGTGAACGAGCTGGCGCCGGAGCTGGAGATCGACGGCGAAATGCACGGTGACGCCGCATTGGTGGAAAGCATCCGTCACGATCTGATGCCGGACAGCCCGCTGAAAGGCTCGGCCAACCTGCTGATCATGCCGAACATGGAAGCGGCGCGCATCAGCTACAACCTGCTGCGCGTCTCCTGTTCGGAAGGGGTGACCGTCGGGCCGGTGCTGATGGGGGTCGCCAAGCCGGTGCACATCCTGACGCCGATCGCCTCGGTGCGCCGCATCGTCAACATGGTGGCGCTGGCGGTGGTGGAAGCCCAGACCGAACCGCTGTAAGCCCAGGTTGAATGACTGGCCCCCTGCGCCGTTGGCGCCGGGGGCTTTTTTTATGCCTTGCAGCGTGCGGCGATGGCGCGGATATCCTGCGGGGTGGTGCGGCAACAGCCGCCGATCAATTGCGCGCCGAGCGTGCGCCACTCCGTTGCCTGATCGGCCAGGCTGCCGTGCTCACCGCCGCAGGCGTGCCAGGTTTTGCTCACCGCATCGTAGTGCTCGCCGGAGTTCGGGTAGACCAGCAGCGGTTTGTCGGCCAGCGCGCCCAGCTGGCGCAGCGCCGGGGCGACCTTGTCCAGCGCGATGCAGTTGATGCCGATGGCCAGCACCTGCGGGTTGCCGCGCAGCGCGGACAGGACCTCCGTCAGCGGCGTGCCGTCGCTGAGATGTTGGCTGTCGCGCAGGGTGAAGGCGAACCAGGCGCCGAGCGTCGGGAATTCCTGCAGCAGCGTCAGCAGCGCCTGCAGTTCGGCGAACGACGGCAGCGTTTCGCAGGCCAGCAGATCGACGCCGGCGGCGGCCAGCGCGGCGAGGCGCGGGCGGTGGAAGGCGATCATGTCATCCTGCGCCAGCCGGTAGTCGCCGCGGTATTCCGAGCCGTCGGCCAGATAGGCGCCGTACGGGCCCACCGAACCGGCGATCAGCAGCGGCGCGGCCTGCGGGTGCGCGGCCAGATAATCGCGGCGCGCGCGTTGCGCCAGCTGCACGCTTTTGGCGATCAGCGCCAGCGATTGCTCCTGATCCAGGCCGCGGCGCAAGAAGCCCTGCGGCGTGGCCTGATAGCTGGCGGTGATGGCGCAGTGGGCGCCGGCGTTGAAATAATCGAGATGCACCTGATAGATAAGCTCGGGATTTTCAATCAGCACCTTGGCCGACCACAGCGGATCGGTCAGATCGCAGCCGCGCGCTTCCAGCTCGGTGGCCAGCGCGCCGTCCAGGATCAGCGTGGGGTGTTCGGCCAGCAGGCGGGCGACGGGGTTATTAACCGACATGTTGTTCTCCCAAAGCGGTTTTTTGCCCGGCGCGCCGGGTCAGGAAATAGGTGAGGTAGCACAGGGCGACGAACGGCAGGCCGCAGTAGAGCGCAATGCGCTGCTCCGGATCGAACGCCAGCCCGATGCAGGCCAGCAGGCACAGCGCAAAGCCGAGGATTGGCGTCAGC
>NZ_JBJNOX010000029.1:0-5578 GCF_052166245.1 Serratia sp. CY84636 | reverse complement strand
GTGAAACGCCGTAGCGCCGATGGTAGTGTGGGGTCTCCCCATGCGAGAGTAGGACACTGCCAGGCATCAAACAAAGCCGAAAGCCCTGAACTGACGTTCAGGGCTTTTTGCTATGCGTAAAATAAATATCCTGACTGTATCTATTACTTTGAAAAATACCTTTTTGGCATATGTAGCTTAGCCTTATAAGGAAGCATAATGTTTTTTGTCGGGGAAATAGCCAGATCAATATATAATTGATAGCTTCAGATTATTATTTAAATAATAAAAATGCCTATTTATTAAGATGTTGATGAGAATTATCCGGTTATATCAAAGATAAATCTTAATTCTTCAGTGTATTATTCGATAAATTTCACGTTAATTAAAACAAATATTAGCCAGACGCCTCGAATCGAGTAGACTAGGCGAAAGATTATTTCCGTATAGGTACTGAACGTTATGTCTACTGAAAGCGCGTCTTTAAAAAACCACAATACGTTTGCGCTCCCGGTCAACGCAGCGCACCTGATCATAGCCGATAGAATTGAGCAGATGCTCAAGGTTTGGCAACAAACGCGCAAGCGTCAGGAGCCGCTGCTGATTCTCGGTGAAGGTAGCAACGTGCTGTTCCTGGAGGATTTTTCGGGCACGGTCATGGTCAATCAGCTAAAGGGTATCGACGTCCGGGAAGATAACGATGCCTGGCATCTCCACGTCAGCTCCGGTGAGAATTGGCATGATCTGGTGCAATATACGCTGCAGGCCGGGATCTGCGGTCTGGAGAACCTGGCGTTGATTCCTGGATTGGCCGGCTCCGCGCCTATTCAGAACATCGGCGCCTACGGCGTCGAATTGAAAGACGTTTGCGAGTATGTCGACCTGCTGGATTTCTCTACCGGCGCTATCGATCGCATTCCGGCTGCCGAGTGTGGTTTCGGCTACCGGGAAAGTATTTTCAAACACCGTTTCCAAACCGGGCATGTCATTGTCGGGCTGGGTTTGCGCCTCAACAAACAGTGGCAACCCAAATTGAGCTACGGCGATCTGGCTAAGCTGGATCCCGCTACGGTGACGCCGCTTCAGGTATTTGAATCCGTATGCGCCATGCGCCGCAGCAAGCTGCCCGATCCGCGTGAAACCGGCAATGCCGGCAGCTTCTTCAAGAATCCGCTGGTGAACGCAGAGAAAGCCGCAGAACTCATCGCCAAATATCCTGGCATACCGCATTATCCGCAGCAGGATGGCCAGGTGAAGCTGGCCGCCGGCTGGCTTATCGACCAATGCGAGCTGAAAGGATATCGTCTCGGTGGTGCTGCGGTACACCGCCAGCAGGCGCTGGTGCTGGTGAACATCGACAACGCCCACAGCCAGGATGTGGTGGCGCTGGCGCGCCATGTACGCAAGACGGTGGCCGATAAATTTGGCGTCTGGCTGGAGCCTGAGGTGCGTTTTATTGGCGCGACCGGTGAGCTGAATGCCGTGGCGGTGCTGTCATGAAAGATACCAAGGTTCCGTTAAAACTGATCGCGCTGCTGGCCGACGGCGAATTCCATTCCGGGGAACACCTCGGTGAGTCACTCGGCATGAGCCGTGCTGCGATCAATAAGCATATTCAAACCATTCGCGAGTGGGGGCTGGATGTTTTTACCGTGCCTGGCAAAGGTTACAGCCTGCCTGGTGCCATCCAGCTGTTGGAAGCCGAGCGTATCCTCAGCCTGCTGGAAGACAAGCGTGTAAGCGTGTTGCCGGTGGTCGATTCCACCAACCAATACTTGCT
This sequence comes from Serratia sp. CY84636, assembly GCF_052166245.1. Classification (NCBI taxonomy): domain Bacteria; kingdom Pseudomonadati; phylum Pseudomonadota; class Gammaproteobacteria; order Enterobacterales; family Yersiniaceae; genus Serratia; species Serratia sp. CY84636. The sequence goes on along the minus strand of NZ_JBJNOX010000029.1, from coordinate 3,819 downwards.
GGACCGCATCGCCGAATTGCACTCCGGTGACGCCTGCGTCGCTGAATACCAACAGGCGGGGCGTGGGCGCCGCGGGCGGCAGTGGATCTCGCCATTCGGCGCTAATTTATACCTGTCGATGTTCTGGCGCTTGGAGCAAGGCCCGGCGGCGGCAATGGGGCTTAGCCTGGTGATCGGGATGGTGATGGCGGAAGTTCTGCAGCGTCTCGGTGCGGCAGACGTGCGCGTTAAGTGGCCTAACGATCTTTATCTGAACGATCGTAAACTGGCGGGGATCCTGGTCGAACTGACGGGAAAAACCGGCGATGCGGCTCAACTGGTCATCGGTGCCGGCATTAACCTGGCGATGCGGGATACCAACGCCAGCGCCATTACCCAGGGCTGGATTAACCTGCAGGAAGCGGGAATTCAGATCGATCGCAATGAGCTGGCTGCAACCCTGCTCAATGAGCTGCGTCAGTCGTTGAAACAGTTTGAGATAGACGGACTGGCGCCATTTATCGGTCGCTGGCGTACCCTGGATAACTTTATCGACAGACCGGTCAAGCTCCTGATTGGCGAGCGGCAGATTGTGGGCATCGCCCGAGGTATCGATTTGCAGGGGGCGCTACTACTGGAACAAGACGGAGAGATAAAACCCTTCATCGGCGGGGAGATATCACTGCGCAGTGCGGAATAGTTAGAGAAAGGGGGACGGCAACGTCCCCTGAATCGATCGGTAGGCTTACTTTCTTAAACGCACGCTTTCAACGGCGTGGTTAGCGCTTTTGGTCATGATCAGGCTGGCGCGTTCGCGCGTAGGCAGTATATTCTGCTGCAAATTCAATCCGTTAATTTCATTCCACAATTGCGTGGCGATATTAATCGCTTCCGGTTCCGGTAATTTTGAATAGTGATGGAAATAAGAATCGGGATTGGAAAATGCGCCCTGACGGAATTTCAGGAAGCGATTGATATACCAGCTTTGCAATAGCGTCTCCGGGGCATCAACATATATAGAGAAGTCGACAAAATCGGAAACGAATACGCGATGCGGATCGTGAGGGTAATCCATACCGCTTTGCAATACGTTAAGCCCTTCCAGGATCAGAATATCCGGCTGCTCGATGACTTTATTGCCCTCGGGCACAACGTCATAGATCAAATGGGAATAAACCGGGGCGGTGACGCGTTTGGCGCCGGATTTCACTTCCGACACGAATTTCACCAGGCTATGCATATCGTAAGACTGCGGGAAGCCTTTTTTCTTCATCAGGCCGCGTTCGTTCAGCACCTTATTTGGATGCAAGAAACCGTCGGTCGTGATCAGCTCAACGCTGCGGTGTTCCGGCCAGCGGCTCAGCAGTGCCTGCAACAAGCGCGCTGTTGTGCTCTTACCGACGGCTACGCTGCCGGCGATGCCGATGACATAGGGAATTTTTTGCCCGTCGGTGCCGAGGAATTGCTCCAGTACCGCCTGCCGCCGCAGGTTGGAGCTGATATAGAAGTTCAACAGTCGTGACAGCGGCAGATAAATCTGCGCAACTTCTTCCAACGAGAGATCTTCGTTAATCCCTTTCAGTTTAACGATCTCTTCTTCCGACAACGTCAGCGGCACCGAATCTCTCAACGCAGCCCATTGGGTACGATCGAACTGTAGGTAGGGCGTAGCTAAAGATTGATCTCTTTTTATCATAAGCCAAATTCTGCCTGTTAACGCAGGTTGGGAAAGGCGCCGGACGCCAGCTCCAGAGAATAAACAAGCTGCATATTATAGACAGCTTCGTTTTTGGCGTAGACTTTTTTCGCAAAAGTTGTCGATAGGCAGCAGTTTATGTCAATTGTGCGAAGCGGCGCGCAGTTGATAAAGCGGGGTTGCAAGGCGGTATCATCGGGGCCGGATACCGCCTGAAGGCTAGCTGGCGATGGCGCGCGAAGGTTGGTTCACGGCGAACAGGCGTTTGTAATAAATAACGGTTGGATGGTAATGCCCATCGGGCCCTGCCGCATAATCCGGTAGCTCGCCCAAACAGCGATAACCCAGGCTGCGATAAAGCGCTTCTGCTGCCGAACCGGCCTGCGTATCCAGGTACAATAGCCCGCGCTGCTGTTGCAGTGCCGCGTGCTCCAGTGACTTCATCAGCGCCTGACCTACGCCGTTTCGGCGAGCGCGGCTATGCACCAACAGCTTCACTACCTCCGCACGATTACGGCCGTTCGGCTTCTGGCAGAGCTCGAGTTGCACGGTGCCAACGACGCCGCGCTCGTCACGGGCAATCCACAGCAGCAGTTCACCTTTGGCCAAGGCCGGCCGCAGACTGTGGAAGTAGCTTTCGGCGTCTTCGTGAGGGATTAAGGTGTCGTAACCGACAGAAGCGCCGTGCGTGACGGCATCGGTCAACAGGCGGGCCAATTCATCGCGGTAAATCGGTAGCGTAGCGGCGTTGATAGGCACTATTTTCATCGGTCATTCCTCCTGGGATGGGGGTAATGAAGAGAAGCAATAACTGAGCCACAGCGGCGAAAGGCATGGCGACGGCAAAAGGGCGAGGGATCAGTGTAGCCCACGCCGCAGTCCGGGGCAGGTATCCCCTTTTTGGTGCATCGATCCCGCTCACAGTTTACCTGCGCGGGTTAAGTGTTTTGAGAAGCCCGACACGGAGAAAGCGGCGCTCAAGGCTTGCAAAAAGTGGATAAAATTGTAGAGAATGATTGCCGCGAGTGATGAATGTTTGCACGCCGCAGGCTGCGAATTGCATGACAGTATGCAAAATTGACTGATTTATGAGCGAAAGTGCGCGTAAAGCAATTTTTTTGTTGCATAGGTCGCCCGCTCTACCTAGAATGCGCTGCACTTGATGCCGGCTTAGCTCAGTAGGTAGAGCAACTGACTTGTAATCAGTAGGTCACCAGTTCGATTCCGGTAGCCGGCACCATTCAAGTCACAACTAGTTAAAATCTGGTGGGGTTCCCGAGCGGCCAAAGGGAGCAGACTGTAAATCTGCCGTCACAGACTTCGAAGGTTCGAATCCTTCCCCCACCACCAAATCTTGCCTTCGGCGATTAACTGAGATGCGATAAATACCGCAACGGTTGATGGCGGGAGGAGAGGGCGAAAGCCTTCGGCAAGGTTCGAGCTGTGCAGCGCAAGGCGCAGCCGGCCCGAAGGATGCGAGCCGAGTGATGAACAATCCTGCTCCATCCCAAAATTCTACAGAAAAATCAGGTAGCCGAGTTCCAGGATGCGGGCATCGTATAATGGCTATTACCTCAGCCTTCCAAGCTGATGATGTGGGTTCGATTCCCACTGCCCGCTCCAAGATGTGCTGATATAGCTCAGTTGGTAGAGCGCACCCTTGGTAAGGGTGAGGTCGGCAGTTCGAATCTGCCTATCAGCACCACTTCTTAATTTCTCGCCCCCTGATTTTCTTTCTGTTCTGGATTCAACGAGCAAATGCTTGGTTGATGTGGTGATACCACCGATTTATCCGTGTCTTAGAGGGACAATCGATGTCTAAAGAAAAGTTTGAACGTACAAAACCGCACGTTAACGTCGGTACTATCGGCCACGTTGACCACGGTAAAACTACCCTGACTGCAGCGATCACTACCGTACTGGCTAAAACCTACGGCGGTTCTGCACGTGCTTTCGACCAGATCGATAACGCGCCAGAAGAAAAAGCTCGTGGTATCACCATCAACACCTCTCACGTTGAGTATGACACCCCGACTCGTCACTACGCGCACGTTGACTGCCCAGGGCACGCCGACTACGTGAAAAACATGATCACCGGTGCTGCTCAGATGGACGGCGCGATCCTGGTAGTAGCTGCGACTGAC
>NZ_JBJNOX010000028.1:0-5842 GCF_052166245.1 Serratia sp. CY84636 | reverse complement strand
CCAGCGTACGGCCCACAGAATGATGTCACGCTGAAAATGCCGGCCTTTGAATGGGTTCATGTGCAGCTCCATCAGCAAAAGGGGATGATAAGTTTATCACCACCGACTATTTGCAACAGTGCCGTTTACTCATACCTAGATTCTACGTCAGTACTTCAAAAAGCATAATCAAAGCCTTGATAAATATGCATTCCTTCGAAATTCAGCTTTCACCCATTGGGTGAAAGAAAAGTGCTCAACATAAAATACTCGAAGAAGATTTAGGCATAGATGTATATTTCTGTGACCCACATTCACCCTGGCAAAAAGGCACATGCGAAAATATGAATGGTTTAATTAGGCAATATTTACCTAAAGGGATTGATTTAAATCAGGCAGATCAGCATTATTTAAATCAAGTTGCCATGTCACTGAATACTCGTCCTAGAAAGGCGTTAGATTGGCTTACACCATTAGAGAAATTTGCTCAGCTTGTTGATTATCATATGGCTTTTGAAACTGTCGCACCTCATGTTTGAATTCGCCCCATATTTTTGCTACAGTGAACCAAATTAAGATCATCTATTTACTAGGCCTCGCATTTGCGGGGTTTTTAATGCTGAATAAAAGGAAAACTTGATGGAATTGCCCAATATTATGCACCCGGTCGCGAAGCTGAGCACCGCATTAGCCGCTGCATTGATGCTGAGCGGGTGCATGCCCGGTGAAATCCGCCCGACGATTGGCCAGCAAATGGAAACTGGCGACCAACGGTTTGGCGATCTGGTTTTCCGCCAGCTCGCACCGAATGTCTGGCAGCACACTTCCTATCTCGACATGCCGGGTTTCGGGGCAGTCGCTTCCAACGGTTTGATCGTCAGGGATGGCGGCCGCGTGCTGTTGGTCGATACCGCCTGGACCGATGACCAGACCGCCCAGATCCTCAACTGGATCAAGCAGGAGATCAACCTGCCGGTCGCGCTGGCGGTGGTGACTCACGCGCATCAGGACAAGATGGGCGGTATGGACGCGCTGCATGCGGCGGGGATTGCGACTTATGCCAATGCGTTGTCGAACCAGCTTGCCCCGCAAGAGGGGCTGGTTGCGGCGCAACACAGCCTGACTTTCGCCGCCAATGGCTGGGTCGAACCAGCAACCGCGCCCAACTTTGGCCCGCTCAAGGTATTTTACCCCGGCCCCGGCCACACCAGTGACAATATCACCGTTGGGATCGACGGCACCGACATCGCTTTTGGTGGCTGCCTGATCAAGGACAGCAAGGCCAAGTCGCTCGGCAATCTCGGTGATGCCGACACTGAGCACTACGCCGCGTCAGCGCGCGCGTTTGGTGCGGCGTTCCCCAAGGCCAGCATGATCGTGATGAGCCATTCCGCCCCCGATAGCCGCGCCGCAATCACTCATACGGCCCGCATGGCCGACAAGCTGCGCTGAGCCATGGCTGACCACGTCACCCCCAATCTGCCATCGCGCGATTTCGATGTGACAGAGGCGTTTTATGCGAAGCTGGGCTTTGCGACGAGTTGGAAGGATCGCGGCTGGATGATCCTGCAGCGCGGCGGTTTGCAGCTCGAATTCTTCCCCTATCCTGACCTCGACCCAGCTACGAGCTCGTTCGGCTGTTGCCTGCGGTTGGATGATCTCGATGCCATGGTGGCATTGGTGAACGCGGCGGGAGCCGAGGAAAAAAGCACCGGCTGGCCGCGCTTCAAAGCTCCGCAACTGGAGGCGAGCGGCCTGAGGATCGGCTACCTGATCGATCCCGACTGCACGCTGGTGCGGCTGATCCAGAACCCCGACTGACCGCATGCCCGCGAAAATCAAGATTTGCGGGATCAGCACACCCGAGGCGCTCGATGCGACCATCGCGGCGCGGGCGGACTATGCCGGGTTGGTGTTCTATCCAGCGTCGCCCCGTGCGGTTACGTCGAATGTCGCGGGCGCTTTGACATCGCGCGCAGCTGGCCAGATCGCCATGGTCGGTTTGTTCGTCGATGCGGATGATGCTGTCATCGCCGACGCACTGGTGGCAGCCAAGCTGAACGCGCTGCAGCTGCACGGTTCGGAATCGCCCGAACGCGTGGCCCAGTTGCGCGCGCGGTTTGGCAAGCCGGTGTGGAAGGCGCTGCCCGTCGCCAGCGCCAGCGATGTCGCACGCGCCGCAGCCTATGCCGGGGCGGCGGACTTGATCTTGTTCGACGCCAAGACCCCCAAAGGCGCGCTGCCCGGCGGCATGGGGTTGGCGTTCGACTGGTCGCTGCTGGCCGGATATCGCGGTGCCTTGCCGTGGGGGCTGGCAGGCGGGCTAAATCCGACGAATGTTGCCGAGGCGATTGCGCGCACCGGAGCGCCGCTGGTCGATACCTCCAGCGGCGTCGAAAGCGCGCCGGGCGTCAAGGATACCGACAAGATTACCAATTTCGCCTTTGCGGTGCGCTTGGCCTAAATCGCGTCGATCAATAGGCGTCGTTCAGCGCAAAGATCGGCTTGCGGGTGCGCCACTGCCCTCGGGTGAAGTCGGGAAAATCTAACGTGCGATTGCCCTCAGCAATCGATTGTTCCGACAGAGGCGTGATCGCGCTCCAGGCCAGCGCGTCGTAAATGTCGATTGGCATCGGGGCCTTGGCCTTCAGCGCCTCGACAAAAGCGTGGATCACGAACCAGTCCATCCCGCCATGCCCGGCCCCTGCCGCCAGATCGGCGTAGCGTTTCCATAGCGGGTGATCGTATTTCGCAAACCAGCCCTCGGCAGGCTCCCAGCGGTGCGGCTGTGGGCTCTTGCCCTCCAGATAGATCGACTTGTTGACGTCCATCCACAGCCCCTCGGTGCCTTGCACCCGAAAGCCGAGAGAATAGGGGCGCGGCAGCGAGGTGTCGTGGCACAGCATGATCGTTTCACCATTAGTGCAGCCGATCATGGTGTTGACCACATCACCCAGTGCGAATTTCACCTCGGCGTTGGGATGATCGGCAGAGCCGTTCTTGACGACATAATCATGCAGCCCGCGCGCCTTACAGCCGAAGCCGCCAGCGCCCGCTTCGCCCGGCAACGCGACCTTCAGGGTGCGGGTCTGCGGCGGGTAGCACACGCCGGCATCGGCGCAGCCCTGGTACTTCACGGTCAGGGTGGTCGCGCTCGCGCCGGCCGCGGGCGTGCCGGTGAGGGTGCCGAGCAATTCCTTGCGGTAGGTTTCGACGTCGCCGAAGAATTCGTCGCGGTAGGCCTTGCCCTTCGGCAGCGCCATGGTCGCGCCGGTGAAGGCGGCATCGGCCTTGACCGAGGTGCGGTGCCGGTACAGGTAATAGCCGTCGGCGATCCGCCAGCGCACCTCGATGCGGTCCGGCGCGGTGGCCTGCGCGGACAGGACGAAGACCTCGTCGACCGGCGGCAGTTCGAAGTCCTGGGCGACGGCCGAGGTCGCGGGCAGCGCAAGCAGCAGGGCGAGCCCGGCCAGCCAGCGGCGCAGGCGGATCGTGGATGCGGTCATTGGCTCAGTTTACCGGTCGGCTCTCGGCGGCCAGCCATTGCAGGTATTCGGGCAGGCCGGACGCGGCTTCGACCGCGAGCGGGTATAGGAAGTATAAACCACCTTTTTGCTCCTCATCCGAAGTATCTTACCTGAAATTCCCTCACTCGTTTACCGCTCAAGCCCCAATTTTAACTGCCGGTCCAGCCTAAACCGCTCTAATAAGGTTCGATTTGGCGGTAAAATCTCTAGCCTGATAGCTCGAGAGATACAAACTGCCCCACCGCCCCGTTTAAAAGTTGGCAGTGTTGAGCAGTGTTGGATTTGGGGTCGTCAGTCAAAGAGACGACTCTGTGATGGATCGAACAGGCTGGGAGTCAGTGGCGGCGCTCGTTCTGGTGGCAGCTCACGCTGCTTGGCGGCATTCGCCTTGGCTGTTTTCTGTTTCAGATGCTTGAGAATCTGCTCAATGACCTTCGGATCTTCGATGCTGGCAATCACTTTGACGTGACCGCCGCAGTGTTCGCAGACTTCAATATCAATATTGAAGACTCGCTTGAGGCGTTGCATCCAGGTCATGGCGCGGTGGCGCTCTGCAGGACTCTTGTCACGCCAGTTAGTATCGAGACCTTCCGATTTGTCGGGCTTCTTGCCCCGCTTGGCGGGTGTTACTTGAACTCGGTGTTTGCTGTTCGGTGCAAAGACGCCGTGGAAGCGTGTGAGGTTGACTCGCGGCTTAGGTACCAACGCAGCGAGTTTGGCGATGAAGTCCAGCGGCTCGAAGATCACATGGGTGGTGCCATTGCGGTACGGAGTTTTGAGCTCGTAACGCACCTGCCCATTGGCGGTTAATGCCAGACGTTTTTCTGAAACCGCTGGCCGACTAATGTAGCGACACAAGCGCTCAAGCTTATCCCGCTGATGCGCTTCGGCCATCACACCGGCGTGTAGCGAGAAACCAGCATGGTTGGCTACTCGACTGCTTGAGTCGGCTTTATCCTCACGCCCTGGCAAGGTTTGCAGGGTGAAGACTTTGCGCCCTTGCTGGGGGCCGACGGCAATGCGATACGTAACCGAAGCACCATGTAATTGAGTCAGCGTATCGTCTTCGCCCTCTTCCAGTGTCAACCACGTATTCTCGGCATCACGCTCCAAAATCCCACGCTTTTCCATGCAGCGAGCGATGCGATGGCTGAGGGTGTGAGCGAGCGTATTCAGCTCATCGTAAGTGGGTGCCTTGACACGATGGAAGCGTTGCTTGCCATAGTCATCTTCGGCATAGACACCATCGAGAAACAGCATGTGGTAGTGGACATTGAGATTTAGCGCGGAGCCAAAGCGTTGGATAAGAGTCACTGAGCCAGTTTGTGCAGAGGCTTTGGTGTAACCGGCTTTTTTGATCAGATGAGTTGAGAGTGTACGATAGACGATACTCAAGACCTGGCCCATCAGCTGGGGATGGCGAGCCAGCAAAAAGCGTAGCTGGAAAGGAAAGCTGAGCACCCACTGGCGAATGGGCTCCTTGGGGAAGACTTCGTCTATCAGCAGCGCCGCACTCTCGGCCATCCGGCGGGCACCGCAGCTAGGGCAAAAGCCGCGTCGTTTACAGCTGAAGGCGACCAGACGCTCGTGATGACAATCCTCGCAGCGAACCCGCATGAAACCATACTCCAGACGGCCACATTGGAGGAGGTCGTTGAATTCTTGTTGGATGTAGCGAGGCAGGTGTTGACCTTGGGCTTCGAGTGAGGCTTTGAAGGCTGGGTAGTGCTGCTCAACCAGCTGGTAGAGCAGCGTCTGGTCGGGTTGGTGGCGTTCGTAACCGTTTGTTTGAGTGGGCGATTGACTCGCCGTGGCGTTCCTTGCCAGCGACATGGGTATCCTCCGCTGATACTGTGGTTATGTACAGTATCAGCGGCTTGCGTTCAGACGTCCAGTCTGGCCCTAGACATCGCTAAATGCTTAACCCGCAATAGCCCTCACGAGTTGTTATCAGCCACTACCGGTTGAGCGAGAAGGTTTTGGGTTCAGGGTGCTATTGCTCCACCAATCACAATACTGAAGCCCCAACTGTTATCAGTTGGGGCTTTTTCTTGTCTGTTTGCGGCGGTTGCGTTTTATCGGTAGTCGTCGAGCTCTGCACCATCCCACATAAGAGCTTAACGGTGCGATCTTCAACGCCATCACACAAAACTTTCTTTTTCACGCACAGTCAACTTATTGGATGTTTTATTAACAACCCAAAAGGAGATATTTAGCGGGCGGCCGGAAGGTGAATGCTAGGCATGATCTAACCCTCGGTCTCTGGCGTCGCGACTGCGAAATTTCGCGAGGGTTTCCGAGAAGGTGATTGCGCTTCGCAGATCTCCAGGCGCGTG
>NZ_JBJNOX010000027.1:0-6505 GCF_052166245.1 Serratia sp. CY84636 | reverse complement strand
GCCTCAGCATTTTATTATGGTGATCCCCTGGGCGAAATGCGCCTGGTAAGCAGAGTTTTTGAAATGTAAGGCCTTTGAATAAGACAAAAGGCTGCCTCATCGCTAACTTTGCAACAGTGCCGGATTGAATATAACCGACGTGACTGTTACATTTAGGTGGCTAAACCCGTCAAGCCCTCAGGAGTGAATCATGACCGTAGTCACGACCGCCGATACCTCCCAACTGTACGCACTTGCAGCCCGACATGGGCTCAAGCTCCATGGCCCGCTGACTGTCAATGAGCTTGGGCTCGACTATAGGATCGTGATCGCCACCGTCGACGATGGACGTCGGTGGGTGCTGCGCATCCCGCGCCGAGCCGAGGTAAGCGCGAAGGTCGAACCAGAGGCGCGGGTGCTGGCAATGCTCAAGAATCGCCTGCCGTTCGCGGTGCCGGACTGGCGCGTGGCCAACGCCGAGCTCGTTGCCTATCCCATGCTCGAAGACTCGACTGCGATGGTCATCCAGCCTGGTTCGTCCACGCCCGACTGGGTCGTGCCGCAGGACTCGGAGGTCTTCGCGGAGAGCTTCGCGACCGCGCTCGCCGCCCTGCATGCCGTCCCCATTTCCGCCGCCGTGGATGCGGGGATGCTCATCCGTACACCGACGCAGGCCCGTCAGAAGGTGGCCGACGACGTTGACCGCGTCCGACGCGAGTTCGTGGTGAACGACAAGCGCCTCCACCGGTGGCAGCGCTGGCTCGACGACGATTCGTCGTGGCCAGATTTCTCCGTGGTGGTGCATGGCGATCTCTACGTGGGCCATGTGCTCATCGACAACACGGAGCGCGTCAGCGGGATGATCGACTGGAGCGAGGCCCGCGTTGATGACCCTGCCATCGACATGGCCGCGCACCTTATGGTCTTTGGTGAAGAGGGGCTCGCGAAGCTCCTCCTCACGTATGAAGCGGCCGGTGGCCGGGTGTGGCCGCGGCTCGCCCACCACATCGCGGAGCGCCTTGCGTTCGGGGCGGTCACCTACGCACTCTTCGCCCTCGACTCGGGTAACGAAGAGTACCTCGCTGCGGCGAAGGCGCAGCTCGCCGCAGCGGAATGAGCGAACGTCGATATAGCCCGCTCGCGACGCTGTTCGCGGCGACCTTTCTCTTCCGGATCGGCAACGCGGTGGCGGCCCTCGCGCTTCCATGGTTCGTCCTGTCTCATACAAAGAGCGCGGCCTGGGCGGGCGCCACGGCCGCTAGCAGCGTCATCGCGACCATCATCGGCGCGTGGGTTGGTGGTGGCCTCGTCGATCGGTTCGGGCGCGCGCCCGTCGCATTGATCTCGGGTGTGGTGGGCGGCGTGGCCATGGCGAGCATCCCACTGCTCGATGCCGTTGGCGCCCTCTCGAACACTGGGCTGATCGCTTGCGTGGTGCTCGGTGCCGCGTTCGACGCACCCGGTATGGCCGCGCAGGACAGTGAGCTGCCCAAACTCGGCCACGTCGCCGGGCTCTCCGTTGAGCGCGTCTCGTCACTGAAAGCGGTGATCGGGAACGTCGCGATTCTAGGTGGCCCGGCCCTTGGGGGGGCCGCAATCGGCCTGCTTGGCGCTGCGCCAACGCTCGGGCTGACGGCGTTCTGCTCCGTCCTTGCAGGTCTGCTCGGCGCGTGGGTGCTTCCCGCGCGTGCCGCTCGGACGATGACCACGACGGCGACTCTCTCCATGCGCGCCGGCGTCGCTTTTCTCTGGAGCGAACCCCTGCTGCGCCCTCTCTTTGGTATAGTGATGATCTTCGTGGGCATCGTTGGCGCCAACGGCAGCGTCATCATGCCTGCGCTGTTTGTAGATGCAGGACGCCAAGTAGCAGAGCTCGGGCTGTTCTCCTCAATGATGGGGGCTGGTGGTCTCCTTGGCATTGCCATTCATGCGTCGGTCGGCGCCCGGATATCAGCGCAGAACTGGCTGGCGGTGGCATTTTGTGGCTCTGCGGTGGGCTCGCTTCTGCTTTCACAGTTGCCAGGCGTGCCGGTGCTGATGTTGTTGGGCGCGCTCGTGGGACTGCTGACCGGCTCAGTCTCTCCCATTCTCAACGCTGCCATCTACAACCGCACGCCGCCAGAACTTCTCGGCCGGGTACTCGGCACGGTCTCGGCGGTGATGCTGTCAGCCTCGCCCATGGTTATGCTTGCGGCCGGCGCGTTTGTCGACCTTGCTGGTCCGCTCCCTGGCCTCGTTGTATCGGCCGTGTTTGCGGGGCTCGTGGCTCTACTCTCGCTCCGTCTTCAATTTGCTACAATGGCGGCGGCAGCCACAGCCTCCGCCCCAACCCATACAGAAGGTGAACACTGATGCCCCGCCCCAAGCTCAAGTCCGATGACGAGGTACTCGAGGCCGCCACCGTAGTGCTGAAGCGTTGCGGTCCCATAGAGTTCACGCTCAGCGGAGTAGCAAAGGAGGTGGGGCTCTCCCGCGCAGCGTTAATCCAGCGCTTCACCAACCGCGATACGCTGCTGGTGAGGATGATGGAGCGCGGCGTCGAGCAGGTGCGGCATTACCTGAATGCGATACCGATAGGCGCAGGGCCGCAAGGGCTCTGGGAATTTTTGCAGGTGCTCGTTCGGAGCATGAACACTCGCAACGACTTCTCGGTGAACTATCTCATCTCCTGGTACGAGCTCCAGGTGCCGGAGCTACGCACGCTTGCGATCCAGCGGAACCGCGCGGTGGTGGAGGGGATCCGCAAGCGACTGCCCCCAGGTGCTCCTGCGGCAGCTGAGTTGCTCCTGCACTCGGTCATCGCTGGCGCGACGATGCAGTGGGCCGTCGATCCGGATGGTGAGCTAGCTGATCATGTGCTGGCTCAGATCGCTGCCATCCTGTGTTTAATGTTTCCCGAACACGACGATTTCCAACTCCTCCAGGCACATGCGTAAACGGAGGTGTGCAGAGTCCCTGCGGCAGGCGACGAACACGACCGTCGTCGATTAGTACCGGTACGGTCGGTGGTATCGAAGTCTTGATCACCACTCAGGTCTACGGCTTACAAATGGTGACCATCCCGATACTTGCGTCAGAGCACCGGGCCGATTCTTTGACAGTGAATCACTCCCGTAAGGTTGTGCCGGTGTGGGTGTCCCGGGTCGAGACGATACTCCGCCAATGCGCCCAGCAAACAACCTGGCCATCGCAGGTGGTGGGGAGCGGTGTGGCGGATGAGTTGGACAAGTTGGTGTAGCAGCACGAGCACGGCGAGATAACATCGCAGGAGTTCGACATGCTCAAGAGACAGCTGATTGCGAATCGCGATGCAGATTCATAACCCGATTGCGGGTTGGCTTCACTCCACCATCACCGAGCAGACTAGCACGGCGGGCTCTGTTGCAAAGATTGGCGGCAGTCAGAGGTAGGCTGTCGCTCTGCGCCGATCAGGCGGCTGCTGCGAAATGGTGGTTGAGCATGCCCATGGCCTCCGTCAGCGCCGAGGGCCCAATGCCAAAAGCTCTCTCCACAAGGCGCACCTCGCCCCTGATGCCGGGCTGCAGGCACCAGGGGCGAGCCTGTCCTTTGCGCAGGGCTCGCATGACTTCGAATCCCTTGATCGTGGCATAGGCCGTGGGGATCGATTTGAAACCGCGCACCGGCTTGATCAGTATCTTGAGCTTTCCGTGATCGGCCTCGATCACGTTATTGAGATACTTCACCTGCCGGTGGGCCGTCTCCCGGTCCAGCTTTCCTTCGCGCTTCAATTCGGTGATCGCTGCACCATAGCTCGGCGCTTTGTCGGTATTGAGCGTGGCAGGCTTTTCCCAGTGCTTCAGGCCTCGCAGGGCCTTGCCCAGGAACCGCTTCGCTGCCTTGGCGCTGCGGGTCGGCGACAGGTAGAAATCGATCGTGTCGCCCCGCTTGTCGACTGCCCGGTACAGGTAGGTCCACTTGCCCCGCACCTTGACGTAGGTTTCATCCAGGCGCCAGCTCGGATCAAAGCCACGCCGCCAGAACCAGCGCAGCCGCTTCTCCATCTCCGGGGCGTAGCACTGGACCCAGCGATAGATCGTCGTATGGTCGACCGAAATGCCGCGTTCCGCCAGCATTTCCTCAAGGTCGCGATAGCTGATCGGATAGCGACAATACCAGCGCACCGCCCACAGGATCACATCACCCTGGAAATGGCGCCACTTGAAATCCGTCATCGTTCCGTCCGTCCAATCTCCGCCAAGCATGCTCAAGCTTCACGATTTTTGCAACAGAGCCCACACGAGTATTGAGCATAGTCGAGATTGGTGCAGATCACTTCTGATATTGAACTGTCAGGAGCTGGCTGCACAACAGCCATTACGCCCAATCAACTGGTGCAGTCGTCTTCTGAAAATGACAATCCAGTTAGGGTATAGCTCAACCTGACATAGAAGCAAAAACTCAACCACCTTCTACCAACTCTCCGAACAGCTCCTTGACCTTTGTTTTCGCATCAGCAAGTGCAGTTCTGCCTTGTTCAGTGATGTCATAAACACGCCGTTCACGTCGCCCGGTGCGTTCGTGGCGTGAGGTCAGATAGCCTTTTTTTTCCAGGCCGTGCAGCATCGGGTACACGGTGCCAGCGCTCATCTCGTAGCCGTGTCGGCGTAGCTCTTCGATGATCCCCAGCCCAAAGACAGGTTCCTCGGCTGCATGGTGAAGGATGTGCAGGCGGATCAAACCGCCGTAGAGGTCTTTGTCAGTCATTTTTTGTGCCTCACAGAGCGACGCTCAACAGCCACCCAGCTGCACCGCTACCGAGGACAACCAGCCACGGCGGGAGCTTCCAGAACATAAGTGCGACAAGGGCAACTAATGCCAAGCCGAAGTCTTGCGGCTGAAAGATGGCGCTAGTCCATACAGGCTGATACAGCGCGGCCAGCAGCAAGCCGACTACAGCGGCATTGATCCCGGCCAGCGCAGCTTGGATGCCTGTATTGCGGCGCAAACGCTCCCAAAATGGCATTGATCCGACGACCAGCAAGAACGAGGGCGCGAAGATAGCCAGCAGACACACAATGCCGCCGATCCAGCCCGACGGGGCGGTGTTCATCGAGGCACCAAGAAACGCGGCGAACGTGAACAAAGGGCCGGGCACCGCTTGAGCTGCCCCGTACCCCGCGAGAAAGGATTCATTGTTGACCCAGCCGGAGGGCACCACTTCGGCTTGCAGTAATGGCAGCACAACGTGACCACCGCCGAACACCAGTGATCCGACACGATAGAAGGAATCCACCATTGCCATGGTTTGACTTGGCATCAGTTCGGCCAACACCGGCAGGCCAATCAGCAAGACAAAGAACAGCGAGAGCCAAAGCACGCCGGCCCGGTGACTGACCGTGATAGGTAGGGGGTCATGCTCAACAACTTTCGCTGGCTTGAACAATAACCGGCCTGCGATGCCTGCGATAGCAATCACGCCAACCTGTCCCCACGCGGACGGCACAAGTAAAACGACGCAGGTAGCAATTGCCATGATGGTGACTCGCAGCCCATCCGTGCATAGGTTACGCGCCATGCCCCATACTGCTTGAGCGACCACGGCCACAGCCACCACTTTTAAGCCATGCAACGCGCCCTGCGAGACGTAATCGCCATAGCTGGAGATGCCGAGCGCAAAAAGGATCAAGGCTATGGCAGACGGCAGCGTGAAGCCAGCCCAAGCAGCCAGCGCCCCGCTGTATCCAGCCCGAGACAGTCCTACCGCTATGCCGACCTGGCTGCTTGCAGGCCCTGGCAAGAACTGACAAAGCGCGACCAAGTCAGCATAGCTCCGTTCGGAGAGCCAGCGCCGCCGTGTGACAAATTCGGCGCGGAAGTAGCCCAAGTGCGCAATGGGGCCGCCAAAAGATGTCAATCCAAGCCGCAGAAAAATAAGAAAGACCGACCATGGTCTGCTGTCATCGGTAGGGTTATTCGTCATACTTTCGCCTTCATGATCTGCAACGAGTTGATCAATAATAAGCGAAATTCGATAACGAAATTCGATATAAATCTAGAAAAAAATACCTCTATGTGTACTACGCAGTTTTAGCTGTGGCTTTCACAGGAGCACGCTTACTTACGGCTTAGCGTGCTTTATTTTCCGTTTTCTGAGGCGATCCCTAGGAGCTCGGATCTCAGGACGAAGGTCTCCGCGAATGTCCGGTCGATCCGCGCGACGTCCCAGGCGGGCGTTCCCTTGGCGGACATCCACGCCGCAGCGTCGTGCATCAGCCGCACAACCTCGTCGATATCACCCGAGCAGGCGACCCGAACGTTCGGAGGCTCCTCGCTGTCCATTCGCTCCCCTGGCGCGGTATGAACCGCCGCCTCATAGTGCAGTTTGATCCTGACGAGCCCAGCATGTCTGCGCCCACCTTCGCGGAACCTGACCAGGGTCCGCTAGCGGGCGGCCGGAAGGTGAATGCTAGGCATGATCTAACCCTCGGTCTCTGGCGTCGCGACTGCGAAATTTCGCGAGGGTTTCCGAGAAGGTGATTGCGCTTCGCAGATCTCCAGGCGCGTG
>NZ_JBJNOX010000026.1:0-13776 GCF_052166245.1 Serratia sp. CY84636 | reverse complement strand
AGCGTACGGCCCACAGAATGATGTCACGCTGAAAATGCCGGCCTTTGAATGGGTTCATGTGCAGCTCCATCAGCAAAAGGGGATGATAAGTTTATCACCACCGACTATTTGCAACAGTGCCCTCGACAGCCTGCTCATATCAGAGGGTGAACAACCTTCCCGTCTGGCATGGCTGCTACAGCCTCCGGGTAAAATAAACGGTAAAAATGTGCTGCAACATATCGACCGGCTTAATTCCATCGCTGCGCTGGGGTTGCCTGATGGTATTGCACTTTCCGTTCACCAGAACAGGTTGCTTAAACTGGCGCGTGAGGGCCGGAAAATGAGCAGCAGAGATCTGGCTAAATTCACCGATGTCAGACGTTACGCTACGCTGGTTTGTGTCATTCAGGAAGCGCGGGCCACACTGACTGATGAGGTTATCGAACTGCACGAACGTATTCTGGGCACTCTGTTCAGCCAGGCAAAACGCACACAAGCCGAGAGGCTTCAGCTGACGGGGAAACTCATCCAGAGCAAGTTGAAGCAATATTTTACTGTCGGTCAGGCACTACTGCATGCCAGAGAATCCGGTGAAGATCCCTGGGCAGCGATAGAAGATGTCCTTCCCTGGCAGGAGTTCATCAACAGCCTGGAAGAAACACGGTTTCTGTCCCGTAAGGGCAATTTCGACCCGCTTCACCTGATCACCGAAAAATACAGTACGCTGCGTAAATACGCCCCGCGTATGCTGTCAGCATTGCAGTTCATGGCGACACCTGCGGCGCAGACGCTCAGCGATGCGCTGGACACCATCAGGGAAATGTACCGTAAACAACTTCGTAAAGTGCCGCTATCGGCGCCAACAGGATTTATCCCTGAAAGCTGGCGAAAACTGGTACTCACGCCTTCAGGAATCGACCGCAAGTACTACGAGTTTTGCGTAATGAATGAACTCAAGGGGGCGCTACGTTCCGGTGATATCTGGGTAAAAGGATCGCGCCGCTACAGAAATTTTGATGATTATCTCATCCCGACTGCTGAGTTTGAGAAATCCCGCCACAATGACCAGTTACAGTTGGCCGTTCAGACCGATTGCCAGGCATATCTTCAGGCCCGTATGACGCTTCTTGCATCGCGTCTGGAAGAAGTTAACGCGATGGCGCTTGCCGGTGATTTGCCCGATGTTGATATTTCAGATAAAGGAGTAAAAATCACTCCGCTGGAGAACAGCGTCCCTTCGGGTGTTTCGCCCTTTGCCGATTTGGTTTATGGCATGCTTCCTCATCCGAAAATTACAGAGATACTGGAAGAAGTGGACAGCTGGACGGGGTTTACGCGTCACTTCGCGCACCTCAAAAATAATAACGTCAGACCAAAAGACGGAAGACTGTTGCTGACCACCATTCTGGCCGACGGCATCAATCTGGGGCTGACAAAAATGGCGGAGTCCTGCCCGGGGGCAACAAAATCGTCACTCGAAGGTATTCAGGCATGGTACATCAGAGATGAAACTTATTCAGCGGCACTGGCCGAGCTGGTCAACGCTCAGAAAGCGCGGCCTCTGGCCGCATTCTGGGGCGACGGGACAACATCATCGTCAGACGGGCAGAACTTTCGGGTAGGCAGTCACGGACGTTATGCCGGTCAGGTCAATCTTAAATATGGTCAGGAGCCGGGCGTGCAGATTTATACGCATATCTCAGACCAATACAGCCCGTTCTATGCCAAAGTGATCAGCCGGGTGCGCGACTCAACCCACGTGCTTGATGGCCTGCTGTACCATGAAAGCGATCTGGAAATTACCGAGCATTACACCGATACCGCAGGCTTCACTGAACATGTTTTCGCCCTGATGCACCTGCTGGGATTCGCTTTTGCGCCGAGGATCCGGGATCTTCATGACAAGCGGCTGTTTATTCATGGAAAGGCCGAACGCTATCCGGGGCTTCAGTCCGTCATATCAACAACCAGCCTGAATATCAAAGACATTGAGGCACACTGGGATGAGGTATTGCGCCTGGCAACCTCGATTAAGCAGGGGACAGTCACCGCATCGCTGATGATGAAAAAGTTAGCCAGTTACCCAAAACAGAATGGACTTGCCAAAGCGCTGAGAGAGATTGGCCGCATTGAGCGGACACTATTTATGCTGGACTGGTTCCGTGATCCCGGTCTGCGCCGACGCGTACAGGCGGGGCTGAATAAGGGTGAGGCCCGTAATGCCCTTGCGCGAGCGGTCTTTATGCACCGTCTGGGTGAAATAAGGGATCGTGGGCTGGAGAATCAGAGTTACCGCGCCAGCGGGCTGACGTTACTGACAGCGGCGATCACGTTGTGGAACACGGTATATATAGAAAGAGCTATTGAGTCACTAAAACGAAAAGGTATCCCGATAAATGAGCAACTGGTATCTCATCTTTCTCCCCTGGGCTGGGAACATATCAATCTGAGTGGAGATTACGTCTGGCGTAATAATCTTAAGCTGGGATCCGGAAAATACCGCTCATTACGCACAGTCGACACCATATTGTACAAAAAACAGTCTTAGCGTGGGATAATTTCCGTTTTCCAAGCGGACCCCTACAAGGGGCTGCTGAAAAACGATAACCAACTGGCGATGTTATTCACCCTGGCCAACCTGTTTCGGGTGGACCAAATGATACGTCAGTGGGAGAGATCTCAGTAAAAACCGGAAATAACACCAGAAATGGTGGAAAAAATAGCCTAAATAGGCTGATTCGATGTGTTTGCGGGACAAAAATCGGCCCAGATCCGCGAAATTTTAATCAACGAGTCAGCTTGGGAAGACATGACCTGCTTATTCGCACCTTCCCTAAAGGCGTCTTTGGCTTCGGTCAGCGAACACTGCTGTTTTTCTTTGCAGGACGGTGAATCTTTGTAGTCCGTCATCTGCGCCAGCAGCTGATAGCTGTCGTCAAGCTGCATCTGGCTGCGCTCTTTTTCCATCGCCTGCACCGCTTTCTGGCTAAACGCCGCAGAGTCATCGGTGATCACCGGATTAAACGTTGGGTCCATCGTGCCCATTTTTTCCTGATGATGTACCGGAATGTCGCACCCAGGGAAAGCGCCGGTGATAAAGAATTGTGCCGTCGCAACGGTGCGTTGCAGACTGTTGGCATAGGTATATACCGTGTCCGGCGTCGGGCATTCGCCTGACGTGACCATCCCCAGCTCCGCCAGCCATTCTCGCATGTAGTGGCCCATATAAATTTCCAGCACACCGCCTTTCGTGGTGAGCTGCCCGCCGGGCACATCCCACTCCGGCCACTGATTCGGCGTGGACTGCTCCAGCACGCTGCCATTATTGGCCAACGGCGCGCGCAAGTTGTGTCGGCTCATCATCAACACTTGTTGCAGTTGATAACCTTCCGGCGTTGTCTGCGCTTGCGCGGCGGACGACAATAAAACAGCCCCTGCCACAGCGGCGGCGAGTATCAATTTTTTCATCCCTACAACCTCTTGTTGTTATCAATCCTCATAGAGTGTGACAGAAATATGACATTTTTCCGGGAACGGTTTCGCAAAACGGGAGATTCCAGAAGATAACCGGCAGGTCAGCGTGTTCCGGTTACTCCGAGATAAAAACCTCATACTTAATATTGCGGGCGCAATAAAAAGTGCCGTCCGTCAGATACAGTTCACGAAATCGCGTGTTATCAGAGATGTTGTCCAGCAGGGAACGTTCCGTATCGACAAATTCTTTTTGCACGCGGTAATGAACGGCGTTCTCCGTTTCAAAAGAGACATATTCCGTGGTGGCGTAGGGCTTATTTTTTGATTTCACGTACACGATATATTGCACGGTACTGGCCGTCAGCCCCGTTTTCGCCGCGATCTCTTTGAGACTCAACGTCTCAGAGGCATAAAGCGCCTGAACCTGCGCTATGCGTCGGTGATTATACGCCGTCACCCGAAGGCTCAGTTTCAGCCGATAGGCCATATTCCGCACGGCGGTAATATTAGTGTGAAGCAGTTGCGCTATCTGCTCTGTCGTGAGGATGCCCGCGTTTTCCCGCAGAATCGCAAGGCTTTCGTCGTTCCAGATAAATGCCATTGGGTATCTCTCCGTACGCGTCGTTCATCGCGCCGCCAGGCGCGCAAACGTGGCCTCTAACTCAGACGGCTTACGCATACCCTGGTGTAGCTCCAGAACGCGTCCTTCGGAGTCAATCAGTACGGAGGTCGGCGTGCCGATCACCTGATAACGTTCCTGGGTAATGTTGAGCTGATCGCGCACCACCGGATAGGTTATCTGATGTTTTGCCAGCAGATCGTTGATCCTGACCGTTTCAGGGTCGGTATTGACCGCCACAACCACCACTTTATCGCCCCATTTTTTGCTCAGCGCTTCCAGCGTGTCCATTTCCGCTAGGCACCCCCCGCATCCCGCAGACCAAAAATTCAGGTACACCGCCTTTCCTTGCCAGCGTTCAAGGCCTGACTCCTGGCCTTGCAGATCAAACGCCGCCAGCGCCGGGGCCGGTGCCCCGACCGCCAGCTTTTCTTCTTTACACCCGCTTATCAGGATCGCCGCCGCGAGTAACAGCACATTATGCCAGCGCATGTTGATTGGCCTCCTCACCCAGATATTTACCGTGTTGCAGCCGCAGAATACGGTCGGCAAACTGCCCAAGCGCAGGGTTGTGCGTCACCATCACAATCGTGCGCCCCTGACGATGCAGATCGGTGAGCAGATCCAGCACCCGCTGCTCATTCTCTTCATCCAGGTTGCCCGTCGGTTCATCCGCGAAAATAACCGGCGGTTCGTTGACCAGCGCCCGGGCGATACACACACGCTGCTGCTCACCACCGGAAAGCTGGCTCGGCAGGTGCGTCACACGATGCCCAAGCCCTACCTGTTCCAGCACCTTCCTCGCCGCCGCTTCATCCACCACGCTGTGGTAATGCTGGGCGAGCATGATGTTTTCCAGCGCAGTTAAGAACGGGATCAAATGGAACTGCTGAAATACCAGGCCGATTTTCTCGGCGCGAAAGCGACGGCGCCCCTCTTCATCCAGCGCGGCGGCATCGGTGCCATCAAGAAACACCTGCCCTTCCGTCGCCGTATCAAGGCACGTCAGAATATTCATCAGCGTGGTTTTACCAGAACCAGAAGCGCCCATAATGGCGACAAATTCACCCTGCGCAATGCGCAGATTAATGTCATCCAGGGCGGTAACGTCACCGAACCGTTTGTATAAGTGGCGGGTTTCGATCGCCACCTGAGGGATATGCGTAACGGACATGGCGCTACTCTCCTTTCAGCACTTTAGCAGGCTCGACGCTTACCGCGCGTCGCACCGGAACAATCGCCGCCAGAATGGCGACCAGTAAAGACAACACCAGAGTAATGGGCAACACCGGCAGACGCAGTGAAATGGCGGCATTAAACACCGTTAATCCCAACAGTTGCGCCAGCAAATATCCCAGCACCCAGCCGCACGCCACCGCCGCCAGCGCGATGATGCTGGTTTCCAGCAGAATTTGCCGCACGATATCGCCGTTGCTGGAACCAAGCGCTTTTTGCAGCGCAAACTCGCGCGCCCGCTCGCCGACAATCGCCATCAGCGTGGTATTCACGCACAGCGAAGAGAGCGCCAGAATCACGATCGAGACCAGTCCCATCAGACCTTTAATTTTATCCAGCACCTGCCCTTCGGAAGCAGAGACCTTACGCACCGGACGAATCTCCAGGTCAGGATACTGCGCCTGCAACCGGCTGGCATAGTTCTCCACCTGGCCGACATCGTTACTGACGCTCAGCAAGCCGTGGCTGATTTTGCCCGGCTGATGCAGCCAGGCCTGCGCCACGTCGAGGCTGACGATCAGCATGTTGTCCGTCGCATCGCCAGACTCCACAATGCCTTTAATCTGCAAATTCTTACGCTGATTGTGATCCACCAGCGTGATGCTGTCGCCCGGCTGCACGTTGAGGCGTTCCGCCAGTTTGACGCCGATCATCGCATTACGGTCGTCAAAACTAACGCCAATCCAGCTACCGGTGACCTGCCAGTACGGCACCAGTTTTTGCAGCGACTCGAACCACACGCCAACCATCACCACTTTTTCCAGCTCGGTACGCGCCATGCCGTACAACCACGGACTGGCGCCATGCACCAGCCCCTGCGGCGCCTGATCGAGAATGCTCTGCAACTCCTGCTGCGGCATACTGGAACCGTGCCCCGGCCCGATGTAAAAATTCGCGCCGAAGGTGCGCAGTTCTTCGCTCATTTTGGTGTTAATGTCGAACCAGACGGCAGAAAGCGCCGTCACGATGGTCGCCCCCACCATCAGCGCGGCAAACACCACGCTGACCCGCTGAAAACGCAGACGCAGCGCCCGCCACACCAGCAGCCAGAGCATGGTACGTTTAGCGGCCATACAGCACCTCCACAGGATACAGCCGGGCAATCCGCCGGGCCGGGAACCAGGTGCCGATCAACGCAATCAGTACCGCAATCACCAGTACGCACGGCACCACAATCCAGGCAAAATTAAGCGGCGCGTCGAAGAGCATGACGCCAATCGCTTTCGCCAGCCCCCACCCGGCAATACATCCCAGCGCACCGCCAGCCAGCCCGCTGGACGCCGCTTCCAGGTAGAACAGCAGCATAATTTGCCACTGTCGCGCACCCAGCGCTTTCATCAAACCGATCTCTTTGGCGCGTTCCATAATGGTGCTGGTCATCAGCGAGGCGATCCCCATTGCGGAAGCCACCAGCGCCGCGACGGTAACGACCGCCATCAGCAACTGAATTTTATCGATCACCACCCCTTCGGACGCCGCGACCTGCCATACCGGGCGCACTTCCGCACCGGAAATCGCCTCTTCCAGCTGATGCGCGATCGACGACACATAGGCCGTGCAATACCAGAGGTCGTACTCTTCGGCATTGAGCGCGTCCAGGTTTTCCCGCGCGCGGCGGGACAGTTCGTTTTCCGGCACCGTCAGCGCCGAGACGCGAATCGCCTGCACTTTTCCGGGGAGCCCCAGCAGGTGCTGTACCGTGCTTAGCGGCATCACCAGTTGGTTATCTTCATCGCCGCCGCTGGAGAGGATACCGCTGACGGTGACCTGCACTGCTTCGCCTTCGGTACGTAATGTCAGCTTATCACCGGGTTTCCAGCCCATTTGCCGCGCCAGCGCGTGCCCGACTAAGGTCTGCGGCTCTGCGCCTGCGGGTTCCTGCGGCCAGTCGCCGGTCACCTGCCAGTATGGGCTGACCGTTTTCTGCCCCGTCTCATATCCCTCTTCATCAGGAATATCCACTGGCTGACTGAAGAAAGTGCCCAGAATCCGCACTGGTTCTCCCTCCACGCTGGCTTCGCCGCCGAGCATCGGCGCAAACCCGACAATGTTGTTTCGCCAGAAGATATCTTTGATGTTCGGCAGCTCGGCTTCATCAAGAAAATCCTGACCGGAAAGCGGATTACTGCTCTCACTAAACAGCGCGGGCAGCGCAGCCTGTCCGGCGGGTTCAATCAAAATGTTCGCACCATAAGACTTCAGCTCTCTGGACATTTTGTCGCCGATATCAATGGACACCGCCAGCAGCGCCGAGATCAGGCTGGAGGCCAGAAAAACGGTGATTATCGCCAGCACTTTGCGGCGTAAATTGCGCCCCCAGGATTGTCGTAACATCCGCCACAGCATGATTATTCCTCCCTCATGTCGGCAGGAACAAACTGCTCCGGCGTTTCACGGAAGCGTTCATAGTTAGCCTCTGACGAGAAGAACCAGGTCTTGCCGCCATAGCTGTATTTGTAATCGGCTGAGGTATTGGTCAACGTTGAACCATCGACCGGATCGGTCACTTTAATAGTCATGACCGTCGAGAAGTAGTTCACCCCTGTCGCCAGTTCTTTACCGGGGATCACCAGCTCTTTTTCATCATTGTGCCAGTTTTCAATCGGCACCGGGTTACAGCCACCGGCCTTGCCGATAGACGGAATAAAAATATGCACTCCGCAGGCGACGCAGATAACCTGATTGCCCTCCATGACATAACCCTGATCGCCGCACAGCAGGCAGGCGTCGAACACCACGCCAAAACGCAGCTTGTCGGGATAGCGGTTAATCACGAAGAAGCGCACCGCTTTGCCATCGTCCGCCACCCAGACGAAACGATGCAGTTTACCGTCACGAAGCTGTTCAACCGGCAGGCGCACCATGCCATCGCTCCCCAGCGTTACGGGCACGGCTTCAGAGAGTTGCGGCGGCTGCGAGGCCACTTTATCCCACCACAGTTGGCCTGCGATAACGACCACCGCGCAGCCGATTGTGACCAACCACAGCCGCAAAGCGTTGCGACGCTGCGCCAGCGCCAGACGGTGAGCAATCGGTTCTTCGGTTTCCCGCGTCTGTCGAAAAGCCCGCAACAGCGCCGGAAGCCAGCACAGCGCCAGGGCCAGCAGCAGCGCGGCTCCCGCCCAGTTATACAGCGCCGTGTTATTTGTGACTTTCGCCACGAAGCTCAGCAGTGATTTTCCCAGCGGAACAACCTGTAATTTCATCAGCAACAACAGCAGGTTGCCGCTCAGCGGCAGCCAGATCATCACCAGCAGAATCAGCGTTAACGGCCAGTACAGGCCGCGAATACGCCGCAGCAGCATCGCGCAGAGTACGCCCGCCAGACAGAGGATCGCAAAAGCGAGAACGACGGCCGTCAGGTTTAACAGCAGGTCAGTATTCAGCACATGCGTACTGGTCAGCCCGCCCAGATTAGGGTCCAGCGCCCAATGGCGGGCAGCGCCGAAAATCAGAATCCCCTGCCACAGATAGCGGATACGCGTTGAAGCCCACCAGAAACTGAGGACAAACAGCAGCGATACCATGACCTCCGCCCCAACCAGCAGCAGTTGTACCGGTTGGCTGCCGTGAATAAACAGTCCCGCCAGCACGCCGGCAATCAGCCCGGTCAGCAGCGTCCAGGTCAGCGGACGTAAAGAGGGAGGATCGTTTCGACTCCAGAGAACACCGGAAAGAAGCGCAATGCAGAAAAAGACCTGTAGCGTCGTGACGAAAAAGTAACTCATAACTTCGACTCTGTACGGCGGGTTGAATTAAGCGACGGGCATATGATCGGTCTGACCAACGCGCCAGAAGGGGGAATCCTCCTGGCGCGTTGGTTAGTCGGTTTTAGTTCAGACCGACATATTTAAACTCGTAGCTCACATCAAACGGTTTCCACCAGCGGCCTACGCCTGTTTCGCTGTCAGTATGGCGATGCATCCCGGCTTTTGACGGCGGTTCAATGTGGTAGGTCACTTTATAGTTGCCCACGCCCATCATTTTGATGTTCGCGCCATAGTGCGGGCCATCGCTGGCAACCATCGGCATGAAGGTGCCTTCCTGTTTTTCGCCCGTGTCGTTGTTGACCAGGGTGTAGCTGATGGTCAGGTACGGGATCCATTCCCCTGCGCCAAAGCCGTTTTTATTGCCTTCTACAGCGTGGATATCCGCTTCAAGGTGAACATCGGCTTTTGCTGCCGGTAAGCCCATGCCGCGCGGTTCCATATCAATCGGTTGCAGGTAAACGGCCGCCAGCTCCATTTCATTCATGGTGACAGGCTCGCCTGCCGGGTACTCTTTAAAAGCAAACGCGGCTGGCGCAATGAAAATGCTGGCCATCACTGCGCTGGCAATCAGGGTTTTCTTCATGGTCATCAAACGTATCCTCTCGTCTAAAACAACGGCTATACAACGATTATGGGTTATTTTTTATCGTCTCCCCGGGAACCGCGCTTTTGCGCCGCATCACCCACAGCGCCACCAGCGCCGCGAGCAGCAATACGACCTGCGGTAACAACGTTTCCACGTAGGGATAAATCCCCAGCCAGCTGATTTCAGGGAAGCCGTTAATCAACGTAGGCTGGAACAGTTTGCCTTCCACCAGTTCCAGAACGCCTTTGCCCGCAAAGACGAAGGCCATCAGATACATGAAACTGCCGGTAAACATAAAGAAGGGTTTCAGCGGCAGGCGCACCACTGAGTAACGCATCACCAGCCAGGCGAGCAGCAGCACCACGCAGCCAATCACAAAACCGGCGCCAATCGCCATATGGCCGGATACCGTGTTTGCATCGCCAATCAGAGCGTAATAGAACAGCACCGTTTCCGCCCCTTCGCGGTACACCGCCAGGAAGCTGGTCAGCCATAGTCCGACCAGGGAGCCTCGCGACAGGGAATGAGACAGTTTGCCTTCCAGCCAGGCTTTCCAGTGGCGCGCTTCCACTTTGGACAGCAGCCAGTAACTCATAAAGAACAGCATCACGACGGCAATCAGCATCGTTATGCCTTCCAGCAGTTCACGGCTGGCGCCGGAGTTAGTAAACAGCATCTGGAAGATAGCGGCGGTGATGACGCTGGCGATCAGCGCCACAATTACCGACTGACGAATAAGCGGCAGCTTATCCTGATGGTTGTTTTTCACCATGTAGGCCACGATTGCCGCAACAATCAGCAGCGCTTCCAGCCCCTCGCGCACGATGATCATCAGACTATAGAGCAGCAGACTCCACTGGGTTTCTTCGCCTTCGCCCAGCATCGTCACGGCTTTTTGCAGATCCTGCGTCAGCGCGCTGGCCTCTGCATTCAGGCGCTCAACCGGCTGACCGGCCTTCATCAGACTGACCAGGCGGGTAAAATACGCCTCCAGCGTGGTTTTAAATGCCGAATCGCGAGAGCCGATTTTGTTTTCCATGCCGCTGGCTTCGAAGCGGTCGAAGTAGGTATCCTGGATATCCAGAATCGCATTCTTCGCATCGCCGCCCTGATAGCGCGCTATCGCGTCCTGAATGCTCTGGTTAATTCCCGTCGTCACCTCAGCCCAGTCGGTGCGGTTATTTCCCTCGTCCGCCGCCGGAATGTTGTCTGCGCTTTGCGCTGCGGCAACCTGCTGATCGTCACGGGTGGTTGGCAAGCCGGGTAAGATATCCTCGATATCCTGTAGCAGCGTAGTGACCTGATAGGAGACATCGTTGAGATGGTCAGGTTGCGCGGTCAGCGCAATCAGGGATGAGAATTGTTGGTTAATGGAGGCGGCATCTTTTGCAGAACGGTTTTGTCTGAGGGACATCTCCATCTCAGAGTTTTTAAAGCCCTGATAGTGCGCCTGTTGAACGTGCTGACTGGCAACGCTGTAATTCCCGGCCTGATATTCAGTGACCGCCTGCGCCAGCAGATCGTCGATCGTCCTGAAACTCTCCTGCCAGTGAACGGCAATGTCGTCCCTGGACAGCGCGTTGTGCTGCTCTTCGGCCACCAGACGATGTCCGCCATCCAGCACCGGTTCCACTTCGCGCAGTGCGGCTTTCAGCCAGTCAATGCGCGCCTGGACGTCAGCGAGCGGTTTTTTCTCGCCAATCATTCGACGGATCTCGCCGAATGCGCTCTCCATCTCGTAACTTTTGCGCGCGGAAATGTTGATGCGGATCGGCCCTTCCAGGTTCTCGAACACCTCAAAATAGGCCATTTGTACCGTGCGGCGCGCCTCGTCGGCATGCTGTTGCTGATAAAGTTCCGCTGTTTTATCAAGACGTTGCTCGATATCTTCAATCAAAGGCGCATAATTCGTCGACGCCCAGACACTCATGCTTATAAACAAGCCAAAGAGAGTAACCAACAAAGAGTTACGGAAGTTACGCACGTGCACACCGCCAAAGAATACAAATGATAATTATTATCATATCTTTTTGTCGCGTTATACATGACCTGGATCATAAAAATGTCAGCAGACGACAAGTTATGTAAACTTATTTCATCAAATCGTGATGAACACACACATTATGCGTTGATAAAAGGGACGTTATCTCCCTGTTTTTCTCATGGAATTAACGGCAAGGCAGGCGCGGTAACAGAGGAATAAATCCCCCTGCCGACAGTGATATTATTCATTATCGGCAGGCAGAAATAAAACGCGTTATTGCGTACAGCAATATTCAAAGATTAAGGTTATTTCGATCGCTGGCAAGACGCTGTAAGAATTGACCATATCCCTGCGGCCCCATCCAGTAGTTAATACTTTTCTCAACGCCGGTTGATGTCAACGTCGCACCGGAAATACCGTCAACGGTATATTCATCGGCATGTTCAGGTTTATCCTGTACTATTTTCAATGCAGGATGTCCGCTGTTATCTAATAATCGTTTCCCTGGCCACTGTTTGCGCCAGTTGGCGTCTTCCACCCTAGCCCCCAGAAACGGCGTTTCCCGTTGCTGATAATAATACAGATTTCTCACCGTACGACCGTCCAGCCCCAGAGCAAGAAACGCATGCATCATGGATTTCGCACCCTTACCGGTAACTGGAATGATAACCTGCTGAATTTCATTATTTTTATCTTTCACAAAGAACACATCCGCCACCGTACAGCGCTGACGAACCTGCGCTGGGTCGCGTTCAGGGGCAAGTTTTTCACACTTCTGCCGCGCGGTGTCCGCGCTGCTGCCAGCCACCAGTTCGCCGGAATCTAAATTAACATGGCGTTGAATAATATAACGATGATAGAGCGTTTCGACTGATTTTTTATCCTGGGTCTCTGATTTCATCAGGCCCGCAGCGTGTAAAATTGCCGCCTGTTTTTCCTCCTCTGTCGGCTCCGTCATTTCTCCCTGGAACAGCATAAACCATGCCGCCGCCGCAACAAAAATAAGGACACAAAGCACCATCATTGATGCAACAATAATTTTACCCTTGCGCATTGAATTGTTATCCCTGTCAAAATGGAAATCGAAAAAATCGCCTGAACGTATCACAGACTTTCATTCAATTAAAACAGATATGCCATTATCAATTCAGGTTTGCAACATCAGGCAGCGGTAAAAAATAATAACTGGCGTCGGTAAAAAAGCAGCAAAAATAACAGAAAACACGCTCTCCGCTCGTTTTACACATCCTTACAATGGGTTAAAAAATGCCGGGTTTCCCCGGCACGCTATCAAAACATGGCTGCCCGCCACAGACGTAACTTCATGCCCCAGTAGCTGGTCCAGCCGCTGGTCGTAGTTACCACCTGCCCCTTCGACACCACCACCAGCGTTGGCGTGACGCTGATTTCCCAGTTTCGTGATATCTCACCGCCGCTATCATTCACGACGGGGAACGTCACCCTTTTACGCGATAACCAGCGGGAAACCTCCCCGTCATTACCGGAACGCAGCGCGATGGTCATGACGCTCTCCCCTTCCGACTGCAAACGGGCGACATCCGGCGTGGTGAAACGGCAGATACCGCACCAGCTCGCCCAGAAGTAGAGCAGCACCGGGCGTTCTTCACTGATCGACGCCAGCGTTACGGTTTCCCCGTCCAGCGTATGCAGCGGCGTGCTGTCAAACATGGCCGGCATCTGCGGAGAACGCCAGACATCCAGCAGGATTATCACGCCAGCCAGCACAACCAGTAAGATCGCGCCTTCACGCAGCCAGCGGCGCAGTTTACTGAGCATGGGCCACCGCCAGTTTTTCTTTCACCACCGCCTCAAGGGTCTCCCACGATACCGCGCCGGGGATCATCTCGTCGCCAATGATGGTTGCCGGCGTCCCCTGAACGCCAACCAGCCGGGCGAGTTGCAGATTGGTGCTCAACGTCTCCATGCTTTTCTCATCGGGGTCAGTTTGGATATAGAGAATTATTGTACTATAAGGGCTTCCCCGGCATGTCAATGCCGGTGTTTACGGTTTCTGTCTGCACGGCACTGTTGCAAAGTTAGCGATGAGGCAGCCTTTTGTCTTATTCAAAGGCCTTACATTTCAAAAACTCTGCTTACCAGGCGC
>NZ_JBJNOX010000025.1:0-434 GCF_052166245.1 Serratia sp. CY84636 | reverse complement strand
ACGGCACTGTTGCAAAGTTAGCGATGAGGCAGCCTTTTGTCTTATTCAAAGGCCTTACATTTCAAAAACTCTGCTTACCAGGCGCATTTCGCCCAGGGGATCACCATAATAAAATGCTGAGGCCTGGCCTTTGCGTAGTGCACGCATCACCCTGATGAATCCCCTAATGATTTTGGTAAAAATCATTAAGTTAAGGTGGATACACATCTTGTCATATGATCAAATGGTTTCGCGAAAAATCAATAATCAGACAACAAGATGTGCGAACTCGATATTTTACACGACTCTCTTTACCAATTCTGCCCCGAATTAGGTGATGCTGCCAACTTACTGATTTAGTGTATGATGGTGTTTTTGAGGTGCTCCAGTGGCTTCTGTTTCTATCAGCTGTCCCTCCTGTTCAGCTACTGACGGGGTGGTGCGTAACGGCAAAA
>NZ_JBJNOX010000024.1:0-18298 GCF_052166245.1 Serratia sp. CY84636 | reverse complement strand
GCCTCAGCATTTTATTATGGTGATCCCCTGGGCGAAATGCGCCTGGTAAGCAGAGTTTTTGAAATGTAAGGCCTTTGAATAAGACAAAAGGCTGCCTCATCGCTAACTTTGCAACAGTGCCGGTGGCTGTTATGTGTTTGGTATCCAGTCCTATGCCCAGCTGGAAGATATCTACGGTGAGAAAGCGGCTGCCACGCTGTTTGACGTCATGAACACCCGTGCCTTTTTCCGTTCTCCCAGCCATAAGATTGCAGAGTTCGCTGCCGGTGAGATTGGTGAGAAAGAGCACCTGAAAGCCAGCGAGCAGTACTCCTACGGTGCTGATCCGGTACGTGACGGGGTATCGACCGGTAAGGATATGGAGCGTCAGACGCTGGTCAGTTATTCCGACATTCAGTCTCTGCCGGATCTGACCTGCTATGTCACTCTGCCCGGACCGTATCCGGCAGTAAAACTCTCTCTGAAATATCAGGCACGACCGAAGGTCGCTCCGGAGTTTATTCCGCGTGACATCAACCCGGAAATGGAGAACCGTCTGAGTGCCGTACTTGCTGCAAGGGAAGCAGAAGGTCGCCAGATGGCCAGCCTCTTCGAACCGGAGGTTGCCTCCGGAGAAGGCGTGACTCAGGCTGAACAGCCACAACAGCCACAACAGCCACAACAGCCACAACAGCCACAACAGCCACAACAGCCACAACAGCCACAACAGCCACAACAGCCACAACAGCCAGTGTCTTCTGTCATCAATGATAAGAAGTCAGATGCAGGTGTGAGTGTTCCGGCCGGGGGGATCGAGCAGGAGCTGAAAATGAAACCGGAAGAAGAGATGGAACAGCAACTGCCACCCGGGATCAGTGAATCCGGTGAAGTGGTGGATATGACCGCTTATGAGGCATGGCAACAGGAAAATCATCCGGGCATCCAGCAGCAGATGCAGCGTCGTGAAGAGGTGAACATTAATGTGCACCGGGAGCGCGGGGAGGATGTTGAGCCGGGAGATGATTTCTGATGAACAGGTCAGCTCCAGTCTTCAATTCTCAGGCCGCCCACACGTTCAAATTCCCGGGTGTTATTAGTCACAATAATCAGCCCCCGACAGCGGGCATGACCTGCGATCATTTGATCAAATGGCCCGACAGGGCGTCCCTGACGGGCAAGTTCTGCTCTTATCTGGCCGGTGTGTATGGCTGCAGCGGCGTCGTAATCCAGAACATCAATGCGGGAAACAAATCCCTCGATCACAGCGAGATTACGTTCAGGCATCTGGCTTTTTTCTGCACCATATATCAGCTCCATCAGGGTGACCGAACTGATACACATTCTCCCCTGGTTAAGGTTAAAACGCTCCCTGACGCTGGCGGGTTTGTTCTTTATCGTAAAAATGCAGATGTTGGTATCGAGCATAAACTTCAGCATCAGAATGACTCCCGTTCCTGCATGCCGGGCTGTTCCCTGTTATCCATAAAATCGGCGCTGACGCTGTGTCCGTCGAACCATTCGTCCCATGTCTCTCCGGCTGGCGTAATGAGTCGGGTTCGTCCGATAGCAATCACTTCAACGCGTTTTACGTTTTCCGGCAATGCAACCGCTTTTGGCAGTCTGACCGCCTGGCTGCGGTTGCTGAGAAATACGGTGGTTTCCATTATTTGCCTCCTTATGTGGATATGTCTTGTGTATATCCATTGTGGGATTGATGCCGGGATATGTCAACGGGATATACGTTTATGATGAGTATCGCGCAGGTCAGATCGGCCGGAAGTGCCGGTAACTATTATACCGACAAGGATAATTACTATGTG
Organism: Serratia sp. CY84636; assembly: GCF_052166245.1. Classification (NCBI taxonomy): domain Bacteria; kingdom Pseudomonadati; phylum Pseudomonadota; class Gammaproteobacteria; order Enterobacterales; family Yersiniaceae; genus Serratia; species Serratia sp. CY84636. Next base: position 16,499 of record NZ_JBJNOX010000024.1, on the reverse strand, counting down.
CTGGGCAGCATGGGAGAACGCTGGGCCGGCAGGGGGGCTGAACAGCTGAGACTGCAGGGCAGTGTTGATAAGGATGTTTTTACCCGTCTTCTGGAGGGAAGGCTGCCGGACGGAGCGGATCTAAGCCACATGCAGGATGGCAGTAATAAGCATCGTCCCGGCTACGACCTGACCTTCTCCGCCCCCAAAAGTGTCTCCATGATGGCCATGTTAGGTGGCGATAAGCGCCTGATTGATGCACATAACCAGGCCGTGGACTTTGCTGTTCGTCAGGTGGAGGCGCTGGCCTCCACACGGGTGATGACGGACGGACAGTCAGAAACGGTACTGACCGGTAATCTGGTGATGGCACTGTTTAACCACGACACCAGTCGCGATCAGGAACCACAGTTACACACGCATGCGGTGGTGGCTAATGTCACGCAGCATAACGGTGAGTGGAAGACACTGAGCAGTGACAAAGTGGGGAAAACGGGGTTCATTGAGAATGTGTACGCTAATCAGATTGCCTTTGGCAGGCTCTACCGGGAAAAACTGAAAGAGCAGGTTGAGGCGCTGGGCTATGAAACCGAAGTGGTGGGTAAGCACGGTATGTGGGAGATGCCGGGCGTACCGGTGGAGGCCTTTTCCGGACGCTCACAGGCTATCCGGGAGGCCGTCGGGGAAGACGCCTCGCTGAAATCCCGGGATGTGGCGGCGCTGGATACGCGTAAATCCAAACAGCATGTCGATCCGGAGATCAAAATGGTCGGGTGGATGCAGACGCTGAAGGAAACCGGGTTCGACATCCGGGCATATCGTGACGCGGCGGACCAACGGGCGGAGACCCGCACGCAGACACCCGGACCCGCTTCACAGGACGGGCCGGATGTGCAGCAGGCGGTGACACAGGCGATTGCCGGATTAAGTGAACGAAAAGTGCAGTTCACGTACACGGACGTGCTGGCCAGAACGGTCGGTATACTGCCGCCGGAAAATGGTGTGATTGAACGGGCACGCGCCGGTATCGATGAGGCCATCAGTCGTGAGCAGCTTATCCCCCTCGACCGTGAGAAGGGGCTGTTCACATCAGGAATTCATGCGCTCGATGAGCTGTCCGTCCGGGCACTCAGTCGTGACATCATGAAACAGAACCGGGTGACCATACATCCGGAGAAAAGTGTCCCCCGGACGGCTGGTTACAGCGATGCGGTCAGTGTTCTGGCACAGGACCGTCCGTCGCTGGCCATTGTGTCCGGGCAGGGCGGTGCAGCCGGGCAGCGTGAGCGGGTGGCTGAACTGGTCATGATGGCCCGGGAGCAGGGGCGGGAGGTGCAGATTATCGCTGCTGACCGTCGCTCGCAGATGAACCTGAAGCAGGATGAACGGTTGTCCGGTGAGCTGATAACCGGACGTCGTCAGCTGCTGGAAGGCATGGCCTTCACGCCGGGCAGTACCGTTATTGTCGACCAGGGCGAAAAACTCTCCCTGAAAGAGACGTTAACCCTGCTGGACGGTGCCGCACGTCATAACGTACAGGTCCTGATAACCGACAGCGGGCAGCGAACCGGTACAGGCAGTGCACTGATGGCCATGAAGGATGCCGGGGTGAACACATATCGCTGGCAGGGGGGAGAACAGCGACCGGCCACCATCATCAGTGAACCGGACCGTAATGTCCGCTATGCCCGGCTGGCCGGGGATTTTGCGGCCAGTGTGAAAGCCGGAGAAGAGAGCGTGGCACAGGTCAGCGGGGTACGGGAACAGGCCATACTGACACAGGCCATTCGCAGTGAGCTGAAAACGCAGGGCGTGCTCGGACACCCTGAGGTGACCATGACGGCGCTGTCACCGGTCTGGCTGGACAGCCGGAGCCGTTATCTGCGGGATATGTACCGTCCGGGGATGGTGATGGAGCAGTGGAACCCGGAGACACGCAGCCATGACCGCTATGTGATAGACCGGGTGACGGCGCAGAGTCACAGCCTGACCCTGCGGGATGCGCAGGGTGAAACGCAGGTGGTGCGTATTTCTTCTCTGGACAGCAGCTGGTCGCTGTTCCGGCCGGAGAAAATGCCGGTGGCAGACGGCGAGCGTCTGAGGGTGACAGGGAAAATTCCCGGACTCCGCGTCTCCGGCGGTGACCGCCTGCAGGTGACATCCGTCAGTGAAGATGCGATGACGGTTGTTGTGCCGGGACGTGCTGAACCGGCCTCCCTGCCTGTGGCTGATTCACCGTTCACGGCACTGAAGCTGGAGAACGGCTGGGTGGAAACGCCCGGGCATTCCGTCAGCGACAGTGCGAAGGTTTTTGCCTCCGTCACACAGATGGCAATGGACAACGCCACCCTGAACGGTCTGGCCCGCAGCGGTCGTGATGTCCGGCTGTATTCCTCACTGGATGAAACCCGTACTGCGGAAAAACTTGCCCGCCATCCCTCCTTTACGGTGGTTTCTGAGCAGATAAAGGCGCGTGCCGGTGAGACATTGCTGGAAACCGCTATCAGTCTGCAGAAAGCCGGGCTTCACACGCCGGCACAGCAGGCTATTCATCTGGCGCTTCCTGTGGTGGAAAGTAAAAACCTGGCCTTCAGCATGGTGGACCTGCTGACAGAGGCGAAGTCGTTTGCTGCAGAAGGAACCAGTTTTACTGAACTGGGAGGGGAAATCAATGCGCAGATAAAACGCGGTGATTTACTGTATGTGGATGTGGCAAAAGGCTATGGCACAGGCCTGCTGGTTTCCCGTGCGTCGTATGAGGCTGAAAAAAGCATTCTTCGCCATATTCTCGAAGGTAAGGAGGCGGTCACGCCGCTGATGGAGAGAGTACCTGGCGAACTCATGGAGAAACTGACATCAGGACAGCGTGCCGCCACCCGCATGATACTGGAAACGTCCGACCGTTTCACGGTGGTGCAGGGGTATGCCGGTGTGGGTAAGACCACACAGTTCCGGGCGGTGATGTCAGCCGTGAACATGCTGCCGGCGAGTGAGCGTCCCCGAGTTGTGGGGCTGGGGCCCACGCACCGTGCGGTCGGTGAGATGCGCAGCGCCGGCGTGGATGCACAGACGCTGGCGTCCTTTCTGCATGACACGCAGCTGCAGCAGCGCAGCGGAGAAACGCCGGATTTCAGCAACACGCTGTTTCTGCTCGATGAGAGCTCAATGGTGGGCAATACCGACATGGCACGGGCATACGCCCTGATTGCGGCCGGTGGCGGTCGTGCTGTGGCCAGCGGTGACACGGACCAGCTGCAGGCCATCGCGCCCGGTCAGCCTTTCCGTCTCCAGCAGACGCGCAGTGCTGCCGATGTGGCCATCATGAAGGAGATTGTGCGTCAGACGCCGGAACTGCGGGAGGCGGTATACAGCCTGATTAACCGGGATGTGGAAAGGGCACTGTCCGGGCTTGAGAGTGTGAAACCGTCTCAGGTTCCCCGTCAGGAGGGCGCATGGGCACCGGAGCACTCTGTGACGGAGTTCAGTCACAGCCAGGAAGCGAAACTGGCAGAAGCGCAGCAGAAGGCGATGCTGAAAGGCGAGGCTTTTCCGGATGTCCCCATGACACTGTATGAAGCCATTGTCCGCGACTATACCGGCAGGACGCCGGAAGCACGGGAGCAGACGCTTATTGTCACGCACCTGAATGAGGACCGGCGCGTACTGAACAGCATGATTCATGATGCACGGGAAAAGGCCGGTGAGCTGGGGAAAGAGCAGGTCATGGTGCCTGTCCTGAACACAGCGAATATACGTGACGGGGAGCTGCGTCGTCTCTCCACCTGGGAGAATAACCCGGATGCCCTTGCCCTGGTGGATAATGTGTATCACCGGATTGCCGGTGTCAGTAAGGATGACGGGCTGATAACCCTGGAGGATGCGGAAGGTAACACGCGGCTGATTTCGCCCCGGGAGGCGGTGGCTGAAGGTGTCACACTGTACACCCCGGACAAAATCCGGGTGGGGACCGGCGACCGGATGCGCTTCACGAAGAGTGACCGGGAGCGCGGTTATGTGGCCAACAGCATCTGGACGGTGACAGCGGTTTCCGGTGACAGTGTCACGCTGTCGGACGGACAGCAGACCCGGGAGATTCGCCCCGGCCAGGAGCAGGCAGAGCAACATATTGACCTGGCCTATGCCATCACCGCTCACGGTGCGCAGGGGGCAAGTGAAACCTTTGCCATTGCGCTTGAAGGCACGGAAGGTAACCGGAAACTGATGGCCGGCTTTGAGTCAGCCTACGTGGCCCTGTCGCGTATGAAGCAGCATGTGCAGGTGTACACCGATAACCGTCAGGGCTGGACGGATGCCATTAACAATGCCGTACAGAAAGGGACTGCCCACGATGTGCTGGAGCCAAAAGCTGACCGGGAGGTCATGAATGCAGAGCGGCTGTTCAGTACGGCACGGGAACTGCGGGACGTGGCGGCCGGCCGTGCCGTTCTCCGTCAGGCAGGGCTGGCCGGGGGAGACAGCCCTGCACGGTTTATTGCACCGGGACGTAAATATCCGCAGCCGTATGTGGCACTGCCGGCGTTTGACCGTAACGGCAAGTCCGCCGGTATCTGGCTGAACCCACTGACCACGGATGACGGAAACGGGCTGCGGGGATTCAGTGGTGAAGGACGGGTGAAGGGCAGCGGGGATGCGCAGTTCGTGGCCCTGCAGGGCAGCCGTAACGGAGAAAGCTTGCTGGCTGATAATATGCAGGATGGTGTCCGGATTGCCCGTGATAATCCTGACAGCGGTGTGGTAGTGAGAATCGCCGGTGAAGGCCGTCCGTGGAATCCCGGTGCCATAACCGGTGGCCGCGTGTGGGGGGATATCCCGGACAACAGCGTCCAGCCGGGGGCCGGAAATGGCGAACCGGTCACGGCAGAGGTGCTGGCACAGCGGCAGGCTGAAGAGGCTATCCGCCGTGAAACGGAACGCCGCGCAGATGAAATTGTCCGTAAAATGGCAGAGAACAAACCTGACCTGCCGGACGGCAAAACAGAGCAGGCTGTCAGGGAGATTGCCGGGCAGGAGCGTGACCGTGCTGTCACCTCTGAACGGGAAACCGCACTGCCGGAGAGTGTACTGCGTGAACCACAACGGGAGCGGGAAGCTGTCCGGGAAGTTGTCCGGGAAAATCTGCTGCAGGAGCGTCTGCAGCAGATGGAACGGGATATAGTCCGTGACCTGCAGAAAGAGAAAACCCTGGGCGGAGACTGATACAGGAAGACAAACGCTGATGACAACGGATAACACGAACACAACACGTAACGATTCACTGACGGCCCGGACCGGTACCTGGTGCGTATTTTCATGAAAGGAGATCACTCAATAACTTCCATCGAGATCGGGTAATAACATTTGAACAGATCGCTGAATAACATCGATGGAGATCACTTTTGACTCATTTTGTTATTCAGTGATCTCCATCAATGTTATTGGAACTTCACAGGTGTGTTGATCTGTATCTTTTGCCATTCCGGTAAAGGATACCTATGCCAACAGTTCCAATTTCTATGAGAAAACTTAAAGAAATTCTTAGGCTTAAATACGGTGTTGGACTCAGCCATCGACAAATTGGTCGTAGTCTTGCAATCTCCCCTTCCGTTGTATCCAGATATGCTAATCGGGCGGCTCAACTTGGCATAAAGCAGTGGCCCTTACCTACAGGATGGGATGATACAAAACTAAAACATGCGTTCCTTCAGACCCAGGTTAAGATGAAGAAGCACTCTCTGCCTGACTGGGCTACAGTACACCGGGAACTGCGTAATAAATGCGTGACGCTGCAGCTACTCTGGGAAGAATACTGTGAGCGTAATCCAGGCGGTTTTTACAGCTATAACCATTACTGCCGGATGTACCGTGAATGGCTCAAAACCACTTCACCATCAATGCGTCAGGTACATAAAGCTGGCGAAAAACTTTTCGTTGATTACTGTGGACCTACCGTTGGCGTTACCGACCCTGAGACCGGAGAAATAAGAACTGCTCAGGTCATCGTAGCTGTTCTCGGGGCATCAAGTTACACATGGGCAGAGGCCACCTGGTCTCAGCAGCTTGAAGACTGGGTGATGAGTCATGTTCGCTGCTTCCAGTGGTTGGGTGGCGTTCCTGAACTTGTTGTTCCGGACAATCTGAAAAGCGCCACATCCAGGGCATGTAAGTATGATCCTGACGTTAACCCTACCTACCAGCAGATGCTTGAGCATTATAATGTCGCAGTTTTGCCTGCGCGGCCACGTAAACCGAAAGATAAAGCCAAAGCTGAAGTTGGCGTTCAGGTTGTTGAACGCTGGATCATGGCCCGAATCAGGCATGAGATCTTCTACAGCCTTGCATCGCTTAATCAGCGCATTCGGGAGTTGCTGGAAAGACTGAATAACAAAATAATGCAGAAGTTGGGTTATTCACGTGCAGAACTCTTCATCCAGCTTGATAAACCCGCACTGAAGCCTCTTCCTGAAGCCAGTTACAGTTACACCCTGGTGAAGAAAGTCAGAGTTCATGCCGATTACCACGTGGAAATCGACAAACATTACTACTCGGTTCCATGTTCGCTGTTAGGCCAGCAACTGGAAGCATGGATCTCCGGAGAACTGGTAAGACTCTTCAATCAGGGGCAGGAGGTTGCTGTGCACCCGCGCAAGCGTACTTATGGCTACAGTACCCGCAACGAGCACATGCCTGAAGCTCATCGACAGCATGCCACCTGGACGCCAGAGCGTCTTCTGGAATGGGCGGGGCACATAGGCAGTGAAACTCATAGTTATGTGCTTCATATACTGAACTCTCGTCCACATCCGGAACAAAGCTATCGCTTCTGCCTTGGACTCCTGAACCTTCATAAAAAATACAGTAAAGCCAGACTTAATGCAGCATGTGCAAGAGCTCTGGAAACAAAGGTATGGCGTCTGTCAGGTATTAAATCGATCCTGGAAAAAGGTCTGGATAAACAACCTGTTCAGGATCCAAAACCAGATCTGTTATCCACGATGGAACACGAAAACGTACGCGGCAGTGAGTATTACCACTGATACGGGATCCAATGATGAATCATCTTTACGAACAACTGACCGCACTTAAACTCACCGGCTTCCGTGATGCGCTTAAAAAGCAACTTGCTCAACCGGGCACATACCAGGAGCTGGGCTTCGAAGAACGCCTGTCATTACTGACAGCAGAAGAACTAACCTGCCGTGAAAACAGGAAGGCAGAGCGTCTGATCAAACATGCACGGTTCAGACTTAATGCTGAGTTATCAAAGCTGGATTATCGTAACAATAGAGGGCTGGACAGGGCCCTCATCCGTTCACTCAGTCAGGGAAACTGGTTAACCCTGAAACAAAATATTTTACTGACCGGGGCCACCGGCAGCGGTAAAACGTTCCTGGCATGTGCACTTGGTCATAATGCCTGCCGACAGGGATACAAGGTCTACTATTATCGCCTTAAAGCGCTGATGGAACAGTGCTATCAGGGGCATGCTGATGGAAGATACAGCAAACTTTTGACCAGGCTGAATAATAGCGATCTGCTGCTTCTGGATGACTGGGGGCTGGAACCTCTCTCATCAGAACAGCGTAGCGACCTGCTGGAAATAGTGGATCTGATGTACCAACGAGGCTCAATCATCGTAGTGAGCCAGTTGCCGGTGGAAAACTGGTACAAAATGATCGGAGACTCCACACATGCGGATGCCATCCTAGATCGACTGGTTCATGGCAGTATCAAGATCGAACTTAAAGGAGAATCAATGCGGAAAATACAATCTCCGTTGACCGAAGGAGATCAGTGAAGGTAATTTAAAAACGGTTCTGTGAAAGTGACACGAACCGATCTCCATCGATGTTACTCACCGATCTCCTTCACGGTAATACGCACCTGGTTGCAGTCGTTGCTGGTCTGGTCACCCGGACAGCGGGATATCATCAAAACAGTGGCACTGGTGCTGATGGTGCTGGACCACATCAATCTGATATTTCAGCTGAAGCAGGAGTGGATGTTTCTGGTCGGGCGGGGGGCCTTTCCGCTGTTTGCCCTGGTGTGGGGGCTGAATCTCTCCCGTCATGTGCATATCCGGCAGTCAGCCATTAACAGGCGGTGGAGCTGGGCGGTGATTGCCCAGTTCGCATATTATCTGGCCGGCTTTCCCTGGTATGAGGGGAATATCCTGTTTGCCTTTGCAGTTGCGGCACAGGTGCTGACATGGTGTGAAATGCGCACCTGGTGGCGTTCCGCAGGGACCATGTTGCTTCTGGCTGTATGGTTGCCTTTGTCCGGCACCAGTTACGGCGTTGCCGGGCTGCTGATGCTGGCGGTCAGTTACCGGTTGTACCGGGCAGAAGACAGAACGGAACGTCTGGTGCTGGTCGCCTGCCTGCTGGCTGTTATTCCGGCGCTTAATCTTGCCACCAGTGATGCCGCGGCGGTGGCCGGCCTTGTGATGACGGTGCTGACCGTTGGTCTGGTGTCGTGTGCAGGAAAATCATTACCCCGTTTCTGGCCCGGAGATTTTTTCCCGTCCTTCTACGTCTGGCATCTGGCTGTATTAGGCGTTCTGGCACCCTGAAGTGTATGGTATCTTTGGCTGTAACAGGATGATTTGTCAGAGGCAGAACACAGCATGACAGAGCAGAAGCGACCGGTACTGACACTGAAGCGGAAAACGGAAGGGGAGACGCCTGTCCGCAGCCGGAAAACTATCATCAATGTCACCACGCCACCAAAGTGGAAGGTGAAAAAGCAGAAGCTGGCCGAGAAAGCAGCCCGGGAAGCAGAGCTGGCGGCAAAAAAAGCGCAGGCCAGACAGGCGCTGTCCATTTATCTGAACCTGCCCTCACTGGATGAGGCCGTGAATACCCTGAAGCCCTGGTGGCCGGGATTATTTGACGGTGACACGCCCCGGCTTCTGGCCTGCGGTATCCGGGACGTGTTACTGGAAGACGTGGCGCAGCGGAATATCCCGCTCTCGCATAAAAAACTGCGCAGGGCGCTGAAGGCCATCACCCGTTCAGAAAGCTATCTGTGTGCCATGAAAGCCGGTGCCTGCCGGTATGACACGGAAGGGTATGTGACGGAGCATATTTCTCAGGAGGAGGAAGCGTATGCGGCAGCGCGTCTGGATAAAATCCGCCGCCAGAACCGGATAAAGGCAGAACTTCAGGCCGTGCTTGATGAGAAATAAAAAAAGCCTCCCTCAGGGAGGGGAGGCAGGGAAATAAGGCTTAAAAGGAAATAACTTCCGTACCCGAAAGAAAGCCAGTCCACTGAACTATTTATCGCAATAATACTGACAACTAAAGGGGGACAGAAATATGAATGGATTCAGAAACAGTTCACGGAATGGTCAGGTCTGGCGCTGGCAGCGTACCGGACACAGGGCTGTTAATCTGGAAATCCGTGGATCCTGGATGGAGGCTGCTGAGGCGTGGTGTCAGGCCGCCGAAATTGCTCCCCGGGCGGACTGGCGACGATTTGCCCGGCTACGCGCAGAACGATGCCGGAAATATGGACGGAAGGAATAAATAAAGAGGCTGGCATATTTGAGATTAAATTCATAAAACTCACCAGCGATGAATCATTGCGGATGGTGTTTCAGGAATATAAAAAAACAGCCTCCGTTTCTCCAGGGTAAGGAGGCTGAATGATGCATGAAATTTGCTTTTGTATTATGTGAGACAACCTGGCACTCTGTATTTCCGTTCTTCAGAACGGATTGCTCATGGCGCACCGGATGGCCTACCGGCTTATAGTAACACAAGGATGTTTATGAATTAAGTGGTGGTTTATTGATTTGTGATATCACTCACAGGACTCCGGGCTGCCTGACTGGCGGCAGACAATATTTTATATCCCGATAATGAAAACTTAACCAGACCGGTAGATACTCTGCGTCGGGTTTGCAGTTTATTCTGTTTTATTATGGTGAATATATAATGGAAAACATGATGAGAAATGAAGCATTACGCATTGCGCTCATTGATTATGAAAACTGTTGCAATCTGAGAAATATATCGCTTGCTGATTATACCGATTTGATTTTATTTGCTGGTCCTCTTCAGCAAACAGTGGTCTTACCTGCTGATACCTGGCCAGATAATATCAGAGTGAGTATCAGACAGATAGATAACATTTCGAAGAATAATGTTGACTTTCACCTTGTTATGGAGCTCGGCAGGATGACGTGCTGCAGTGCCGGAAACAACACCTGGCATATTATTTCAAACGATAAAGGCTATGATGGAATAATTCATACTCTGCAAAAACGGGGTTTTCGTTGCGAACGTATTGCGCCAGAGCACGCTGAGAGTCATTTGTCGGTATCTCACCTGATTGTCCCTGAGGGGGATGTTATTATCCGGTGGGCTAACAGAATGCAGCAGGCATCCGGAAGTGATGTGCGGAATTTACCGGTGTCAGTGGAGGGGTTCAATAATTATTTAAAATCGCATATGCGAGGAGAATGGCATAAAGAACGGGCTGTTAGTATACGTAGTGAGTTGGTTCGTCGTGGGGTAATTAAAATCCAGGCTGATAAAATTGTCTGGTTAACGAGGCGGTGACCCCTTATCACAACAGAATTATCTGTTGCGGATCTGGTTTGTCGTATTTCTGATAACGTTCAGGTAATTCATGGGATAAATATTGCGAGTCTTACTACGGGTGAAAACTACATTCGTTCATCTGGACTCATATGTAATTAAGGACATAATAATGAATTTAATTATTTTCATTGTGGTCGTTATTATTATAGCTGTTTTGCCTGTCCGGATAATATTCCGGAGGAGTAAAAACTGTCCTCCCGCACTGATACGGTTACATGCAGCAGGCATACGCCCCGGTGAAGCTGAGCGAATACTGGTCAGCGGTGAATACTGGCAGCGTCAGAAAACGTTGCTGACAGAAAGAGAGGTCAGTTTCATGAAAGGGTTGTTCAGGATTGTGGATATGAAGCGGTGGTATCTGTGCCCGCAGGTACGGGTCGCTGATATCGTCCAGCTGAACGGGAATATCCGACCACGATCACGTCAGTGGTGGCAGTTATTCAGGATGGTGTCCCAGTGGCATGTTGATGTGGTTATCGTTGAGCGGCGTTCGTTCAGTATTGTTGCAGCAGTAGAGCTGGATGATGCCAGCCATTTACGACCGGAACGCAGACGCCGGGATATTCTTCTGGAAGAGGTTCTGAGGCAGGCTGGTATTCCGTTGCTCAGAAGCCACGATGCCAGAAAACTGCTGCAGATGACCGGAGAATGGCTGAATACAACAGGGGCTGATCAGTAGTCCCCGGAACATCGTAGCTGACGCCTTCGCGTTGCTCAGTTGTCCAACCCCGGAAACGGGAAAAAGCAAGTTTTCCTCGCTCCCGGCGTTTCTGTAATAAAAAACGGAAAATGGTGGTCACAGAGTAAATTCCGGAACTACCTGTACCCAAACTTTATATAATAAAGGTGAATATATGGAATATGATGATGTATCAGAACTGATGATTAAGCGTGAACAACAATATTCTTATTGTTGGGAATTCTGCCTCTCTCATTGATAAGTTTTTTAAGGAGTATTCTATACCAAGTTCTAAATATTATGATTTCACTCAGATTAACAGTGATTCAGATGTAGAGAGAAATGAGAATGCTGTCTCTTTTATCTGGGATGCAATGAATAGTGAAGAGCTCACAATCATTTTTAATTGCGTTGGGTGGCCTGATTTAGGTGGTGAATCAGCAGTATCACAGTTTGCAATGATGGCCAGAAAATTTGGTAAACAACTTATTGTCGCTGTAAGTGAAAAGGATGCCATCAAATTAAAAGACAATTTTGATATTATTGGGATGTTGTCATATGGTAAAGAAAATTTTATTGCCATGAGTCATACGAAAAGCGAGTTAACTGGAGGGAAACGTCGGTACCGGATTAAAAATTGATGTAAATAAAAAGCATACTTATTGGCTGGAGTTTCGGTAGTAAAAAGCGGGAAATGAAGGTAATAGTCAGTAACAGGGAATGTGGTATTATCGCGGCGGGTGTCTGAGCCTTTCTGGTTCAGGCAAGACGCAGGTACCAGAAATGCGAAGACCCCACTCGTTAATCCATTAACTCGTGAGGTCTGCATGAAGTACCTTAACACTACTGATTGTAGCCTCTTCCTTGCAGAGAGGTCAAAGTTTATGACGAAATATGCCCTTATCGGGGTGCTCGCCGTGTGCGCCACGGTGTTGTGTTTTTCACTGATATTCAGGGAACGGTTATGTGAACTGAATATTCACAGGGGAAATACAGTGGTGCAGGTAACTCTGGCCTACGAAGCACGGAAGTAAGCTGCCGGGCGGGGACGGAAGTCCCCGCTTTCCGGAAGTGTGAGGTATTTCAGGGGCAGACACCCGACATGCCAGAAACAGCCGGTCCCGCCCGGGGTCGGCATCCTGGTTAAGGCATTTCCTGCTTTTCAGTCATTTCATTATCAAAATCATATTAAACGGTTGTAATCAGACATGATTTGTGCGCCAACACCGATCATCGTCACAACTTTCAGGTCGCTGATTTCAAAAAACTGTAGTATCCTCTGCGAAACGATCTCTGTTTGAGTATTGAGGAGGCGAGATGTCGCAGACAGAAAATGCAGTGACTTCCTCATCGGGAAAAAAACGACCTTACAGAAGGGGTAATCCTGTTCCTGCGAGAGAACGACAAAAAGCGTCTCTTGCAAGAAGGAGTGCCACTCATAAAGCGTTTCATGCCGTCATTCAGCTTCGACTGAAAGAAAAGTTAAGTGAGCTTGCTGATGAAGACGGGATCACTCAGGCACAGATGCTTGAGTGGCTGATAGAGTCAGAGGTTAAGCGCAGAAAATCTTTGTGAATATTTGCGTTTCTTGCTGTTTCAGTGATGAGATGTTAGATTGCTGATCGTTTTAAGGAATTTTGTGGCTGGCCACGCCGTAAGGTGGCAGGGAACTGGTTCTGATGTGGATTTACAGGAGCCAGAAAAGCAAAAACCCCGATAATCTTCACCAGGTTTGGCGACTAAGAGAAGATTACCGGGGCCCACTTAAACCGTATAGCCAACAATTCAGCTATGCGGGGAGTATAGTTATATGCCCGGAAAAGTTCAAGACTTCTTTCTGTGCTCACTCCTTCTGCGCATTGTAAGTGCAGGATGGTGTGACTGATCTTCAACAAACGTATTACCGCCAGGTAAAGAACCCGAATCCGGTGTTTACACCCCGTGAAGGTGCCGGAACGCTGAAGTTCTGCGAAAAACTGATGGAAAAGGCGGTGGGCTTCACCTCCAGTTTTGATTTCGCTATTCATGTGGCGCATGCCCGTTCGAAGGGACTGCGTCGGCGCATGCCACCGGTGCTGCGTCGACGGGCTATTGATGCGCTGCTGCAGGGGCTGTGTTTCCACTATGACCCGCTGGCCAACCGTGTCCAGTGCTCCATCACCACGCTGGCCATTGAGTGCGGGCTGGCGACGGAGTCTGCTGCCGGAAAACTCTCTATCACCCGTGCCACCCGTGCCCTGACGTTTCTGTCAGAGCTGGGGGTGATTACCTACCAGACGGAATATGAGCCGCTTATCGGGTGCTACATTCCAACCGATATCACGTTCACATCTGCACTGTTTGCTGCCCTCGATGTATCAGAGGAGGCAGTGGCCGCCGCGCGCCACAGCCGTGTGGAATGGGAAAACAGACAGCGCAAAAAGCAGGGGCTGGATACCCTGGGTATGGATGAGCTGATAGCGAAAGCCTGGCGTTTTGTCCGTGAGCGTTTCCGCAGTTACCAGACAGAGCTTAAGTCCCGGGGAATAAAGCGTGCCCGTGCGCGTCGTGATGCGAACAGGGAACGTCAGGATATCGTCACCCTGGTGAAACGGCAGCTGACGCGTGAAATCGCAGAAGGGCGCTTCACTGCCAATCGTGAGGCGGTAAAACGCGAAGTGGAGCGTCGTGTGAAGGAGCGCATGATTCTGTCACGTAACCGTAATTACAGCCGGCTGGCCACTGCTTCCCCCTGAAAGTGACCTCCTCAGAATAATCCGGCCCGCGCCGGAGGCTTCCGCACGTCTGAAGCCCGACAGCACACAAAAAATCAGCACCACATACAAAAAACAACCTCACCATCCACCTTCTGGTGCATCCGGTTCCCCCTGTTTTTAATACAAAATACGCCTCAGCGACGGGTAATTTTGCTTATCCACATTAAACTGCAAGGGACTTCCCCATAAGGTTACAACCGTTCATGTCATAAAGCACCAGCCGGCAGTCTTACAAGGTGCAATGTATCTTTTAAACACCTGTTTATATCTCCTTTAAACTACTTAATTACATTCATTTAAAAAGAAAACCTGTTCATTGCCTGTCCTGTGGACAGACAGATATGCACCTCCCACCGCAAGCGGCGGGCCCCAACCGGAGCCACTTTAGTTACAACACACAAAAACAACCTCCAGAAAAACCCCGGTCCAGCGCAGAACTGAAACCACAAAGCCCCTCCCTCATAACTGAAAAGCGGCCCCGCCCCGGCCCTTCGGGCCGGAACAGAGTCGCTTTTAATTATGAATGTTGTAACTACATCTTCATCGCTGTCAGTCTTCTCGCTGGAAGTTCTCAGTACACGCTCGTAAGCGGCCCTCACGGCCCGCTAACGCGGAGATACGCCCCGACTTCGGGTAAACCCTCGTCGGGACCACTCCGACCGCGCACAGAAGCTCTCTCATGGCTGAAAGCGGGTATGGTCTGGCAGGGCTGGGGATGGGTAAGGTGAAATCTATCAATCAGTACCGGCTTACGCCGGGCTTCGGCGGTTTTACTCCTGTATCATATGAAACAACAGAGTGCCGCCTTCCATGCCGCTGATGCGGCATATCCTGGTAACGATATCTGAATTGTTATACATGTGTATATACGTGGTAATGACAAAAATAGGACAAGTTAAAAATTTACAGGCGATGCAATGATTCAAACACGTAATCAATATCTGCAGTTTATGCTGGTTATGCTGGCTGCATGGGGCATTAGTTGGGGAGCCAGATTTGTCATGGAGCAGGCCGTTCTGCTTTATGGATCAGGAAAAAACTATTTGTTCTTCAGTCATGGTACTGTTCTGATGTACCTGCTGTGTGTTTTCCTGGTATACCGCCGTTGGATAGCTCCGCTACCGGTCGTTGGTCAGCTGCGCAACGTTGGCGTACCGTGGCTGGTCGGTGCGATGGCCGTGGTGTATGTCGGTGTATTTCTGCTCGGTAAGGCGCTGGCTCTGCCTGCTGAGCCATTTATGACGAAACTTTTTGCCGATAAGTCCATACCTGACGTGATCCTGACGTTGCTGACCATCTTTATCCTTGCCCCGTTGAATGAGGAAACGCTGTTCCGGGGGATTATGCTGAACGTCTTCCGTTCACGGTACTGCTGGACGATGTGGCTGGGGGCGCTGATAACGTCGTTGTTGTTCGTCGCCGCGCACAGCCAGTATCAGAACCTGCTGACACTGGCAGAACTGTTCCTGGTGGGGTTGATTACATCAGTGGCCAGGATCAGAAGTGGTGGCCTGCTGCTGCCGGTATTGCTGCATATGGAAGCAACCACGCTGGGTTTACTGTTTGGTTGAAAGTTATATTTTTATTAAACATTGTGCGTTAAAGCCTGGTGTGTTTTTTTAGTGGATGTTATATTTAAATATAACTTTTATGGAGGTGAAGAATGCATACCACCCGACTGAAGAGGGTTGGCGGCTCAGTTATGCTGACCGTCCCACCGGCACTGCTGAATGCGCTGTCTCTGGGCACAGATAATGAAGTTGGCATGGTCATTGATAATGGCCGGCTGATTGTTGAGCCGTACAGACGCCCGCAATATTCACTGGCTGAGCTACTGGCACAGTGTGATCCGAATGCTGAAATATCAGCTGAAGAACGAGAATGGCTGGATGCACCGGCGACTGGTCAGGAGGAAATCTGACATGGAAAGAGGGGAAATCTGGCTTGTCTCGCTTGATCCTACCGCAGGTCATGAGCAGCAGGGAACGCGGCCGGTGCTGATTGTCACACCGGCGGCCTTTAATCGCGTGACCCGCCTGCCTGTTGTTGTGCCCGTAACCAGCGGAGGCAATTTTGCCCGCACTGCCGGCTTTGCGGTGTCGTTGGATGGTGTTGGCATACGTACCACAGGTGTTGTACGTTGCGATCAACCCCGGACAATTGATATGAAAGCACGGGGCGGAAAACGACTCGAACGGGTTCCGGAGACTATCATGAACGAAGTTCTTGGCCGCCTGTCCACTATTCTGACTTGAACATGGGGTTTGAGGGGCAACTGGATGAAAACGTACGATTTAGGGCACTAAAACCGCTGTTGTCCCACCATTCTGGTGATTCCCAAACGTTATTTGGCTAAAAGGGGTCGGTTCCGGCTGAGGGCGAAATGACACCCTAAGCTTTCGGTTCCTTGGGCCAAAGATATTCGCCAGTCAGTAGAATGTGCGCCCAGCCCAATGGGGATATGTGGGGAAGAAATTCAGG
>NZ_JBJNOX010000023.1:0-22483 GCF_052166245.1 Serratia sp. CY84636 | reverse complement strand
GCGCTATCTCTGCTCTCACTGCCGTAAAACATGGCAACTGCAGTTCACTTACACCGCTTCTCAACCCGGTACGCACCAGAAAATCATTGATATGGCCATGAATGGCGTTGGATGCCGGGCAACAGCCCGCATTATGGGCGTTGGCCTCAACACGATTTTACGTCACTTAAAAAACTCAGGCCGCAGTCGGTAACCTCGCGCATACAGCCGGGCAGTGACGTCATCGTCTGCGCGGAAATGGACGAACAGTGGGGCTATGTCGCGCCAGCGCTGGCTGTTTTACGCGTATGACAGTCTCCGGAAGACGGTTGTTGCGCACGTATTCGGTGAACGCACTATGGCGACGCTGGGGCGTCTTATGAGCCTGCTGTCACCCTTTGACGTGGTGATATGGATGACGGATGGCTGGCCGCTGTATGAATCCCGCCTGAAGGGAAAGCTGCACGTAATCAGCAAGCGATATACGCAGCGAATTGAGCGGCATAACCTGAATCTGAGGCAGCACCTGGCACGGCTGGGACGGAAGTCGCTGTCGTTCTCAAAATCGGTGGAGCTGCATGACAAAGTCATCGGGCATTATCTGAACATAAAACACTATCAATAAGTTGGAGTCATTACCGCGCTTCCTGGGGGGTTAATGGCTGATGACGATAAAATCATATATCGAATGATTTATTTCTCTGCCTGTAAATATCAGGCCAGGATTTATTATGCGATTAATGATAAATATCATATCATCTGCGGGTTTCCCTCCACGCAGGTCCGGTTTCCGGCGAAACCGGAGCCTCATTTTTCGGCCTGAAGTTTTGTCGTTGACTACTTTTTACCGGCTTGTGCCCAGTTGAGAAGCCGCTGACTTAGTTTCTGAATCTCCGAAGATGGCTTTCCGGAATAAAATAGATGTTGCCCCGTGCCCGTGAGCAGGCCACGTATAGCCTGTTACGGGATGATGGTGGAAGTGCTGCCAGCTTCTGTTGGATGAGGCGCATCCAGTGGTTGGCCCCCATCACGATGCAGACGTCCTGAAAGTGGTCGAGTCCTTTACTGCCCCCCCAGTTCATTGAGTGGCATCCGTAACGGTGATGTTCGCGATAGAAGAGCTTGATCATCGTGTTGTCCGCGTGCAGGGCCGCTGAACGCGCTTCATCCGTGACGATTTCAATCTGGGTGGTATGTGTTCCATGAGCCGAAATGCGAATGTTCAGTTGTCCGGTAATGAACTCACACACTGTAGCTGAACAGCGCCATGTCCGGCTGAGCGTCTCACAATCCACCATGATACCCGCAGCCCTGAAGCGAGCCTCGTATCGGGTTATGTCTTCATGCAGCGTAGCATTGACGTTACCGTCGCGGCTTGTGTCAAAGGTATGCTGATAAAAATCCCCGCAGCACAGCACTGAGATTTCCGCGCGGCATAGCTCCAGCAGAAAATTAAAGTCATGGCCGGCAAAGTCCTGGACTTCATCAACGAACAACTCATCGTAGTAACGGGCAAGTCGGGTACGGATATCTGGCAGCAACCCCCGGGCTGTCAGCAGGTGTGCGAGCCGCCGGTGATACAGCCGTCCGGCGGGATCCTGATAATGCCGGATATTCGTGCGCGGTATTCTGGAAGGGGGCTGGTTGAAGCTCAGACCACGCGATGACAGTTGCTCCTGCAGGAAAGGGCGAAAACAGAAACCGTGCAGAAACTCAAACCAGGTCATCACACGGATCCCGTACGGTATGTAGCCAAAGCGTCTGATAATCTGCGCCCGCAGATGTGCTTCATTATTTACGGTGAAGGTCAGGATCAGCGTCCGCCGGTCCTCTCTTAACCGACGTATCAGCAGCGTGGTTTTACCCGAGCCGGCAACCGCAAATATCACTCTCTTATCCATGCCAGTGCCTCCTGGATATAATCAGGAACGGTCAGCTTTTCGGCGTGCAACTGTAACAGCTGGAATGCTGCTTCTGCCTTATTGGCCAGCATGTAATCCTGAACCGTGAGTGTCCGGCGGGTTCCGCGGAAAAGCGCATCACACAGGTCGGCATTATCCTGATACAGGCAGATTTCAAATGTGGAGCGGCTGTTGTCGTGGTCAGCAAATACCCGGGAGCGGGAACAAAGCACGTCAGCATAGCGTTCATCGCAATTTTGCTGATAGTTGCCGTCATTGTCGCGAAGGGCCGCGACACGATTTTCCAGAAGACGGGCCAGTTCAAGATAACGACGGAAACTCGTTCCGCCGATAGCGATGATGTGAACCCCGTCATCCTCCGGTGCCCTGCCATACAGGCGGTGATAAAAGGCCTCGATCAGAATAAACTCAGCATCCCCCTCCACGAGCAGCACGCGTCTGGCCAGCGCAAATTCCAGCACGTTATTATCCGGTGCTTTCATGAAGAAGGCGGCAGTCTCAGCGGAAAGTTCATTCATCAGTACCGGCCGGGTAGCTCCGAGGAGAATAGCCTTACGTAGGTCGAGGCGGGAGGAGATATGGCTACTGTGTGTGGCAATAAACACCTGCGTCTGCCGTTCCGTGGCAAGCTGATTAACCAGCCTCTTCATACTGACATGGCTGAGATGATTCTCCGGCTCCTCAAGCAACAGCGCGTGGATCTCTCCCCCCTGCTGCTGATGCCGCTGCAGCGCAAACTCCGTTTTGATGAAACACTGTCTTCCTTTTCCGCGGTGACGAATGGAAATACCGTCCTCAGTAATGTCCAGGTTCGCCTCAAGACCTGATTTAGCGCCGGAACGCACGCCAAACTGATACGTTTTCAGCGTGTCGTTTATGGCGGACAGATGCCGGGCGCAGAAGTGCATTTTCTGTTGCCGGTAACTGTTTTCAAGCCGGTACCGATCGGCCACCGGCACATTGACGCTGTAAACTGTGCGCGTATACTCCTGTGCGGCATGCTCGTTATCAATGCGTGCACTGTCTAAGAACAGATGGCGCAGATAGCGTCTGAAGCCTGCGAAATGACCACCGGAGAATGTGCTGAACTGCACGGAATAGTATTCATAGGGAAAATTATCAGGATCCTGCTGCAAAACATGGTGTATATCCTGACCGTATTCCTCCATCATGGGAGCAATGCGCATTCTGAGACCATCCGCATCGATACCCGCCAGATTTTGCCTGCCGTTCAGGTCAGGCTCTCCCCCATTACTCAGGAAAACGTCAGCGGTCAGCACGGGTAACTGATCGGCACGGCGCTCACCTTCCTGAAAATGCCTGACTGCTGACTGTGACAGGAGCGATTCCACCCCCAGCGCCTCAACCCGATGCCTGCTGTCACTCAGCACAAGGTCAAGAGCCAGCAGAATAGTGCTTTTCCCGGACTCATTGTCCCCAACCAGAATGTTACGATCGTTGCTGAAGCGCAGGTCCAGTTCCGGAAACTTTTTGAAGTTTTGCAGCATAAGCCGCGTGATCAGTGGCATTTTTTTATTCCTTTATATACCGCTGCCTGAAAGAGCGGCCGGCCGCGCCTGACCGCCTGTTTTGTTTTACAGCGTTATCTTACCCAGTCTTCCAGCACAAGACCCGGTACCCGCTCAAACTCTCTCACATTATTCGTCACCAGAATGGCACAGGCAGCGATGGCGTGTCCGGCTATCGCCGTGTCGTTCGGACCGATCGGCGTGCCGGCGAGACGCAGTGCCACCTTAATCTCCGTGGTCGCATCCACCGCGGCGCGGTCCCACGGCAGGACGGCATCGAGCCTCTCACAGAACGCGTCAACCAGTTGCACGTGGCGTGGCGAGGCCTTCGGACCGGTGGCACCGAAGCGCATCTCGGAGTAGGTGATGGCCGAGACCACGATACGGTGACCGCGCAGCACCGACTGCTCCAGGTGCTTAAGCAATGCTTCAGGTTGCTCGCGCATGATGAACGAGCAGATGTTCGTGTCGAGCATATAGATCTTGTTCACAGGTTAACTCGTCCTTCGTCGCTGACAACGTCCTCGCGCTCCGTCATAAAGTCCGGATCGGCCTTTTCTAGCTCCAGGAATGAGCCCCAGGTCGGCCGGACGGGGCGCAGAATGATGCTGTCCCCTTCCCGGACGATCTCCAGCTCGCTCACCCCCTCAAAATCCAGATCGCGTGGAAGGCGGATAGCACGGTTGTTGCCATTTTTAAAAATGGATACGGTTCTCATGATTCTCTCCCGGGTAAGTGTGGATATGTGATGCATATCCGGAATGATGTTCATTGCACCGGGTGTGTGCATATGTTTAGTATAGGCAGATGTCAGGCATATGGATATGTTCAGCCTATGTTATTTTCTCTCTTTCCCCGTGCAGATCCGGTTTCTGGTGGTTCCGGATCCGCGGATCCTTCGCTGCCGCCCGCTGGTCCGCTTTCACAGGATGTGGTGTCCCGCTCCGCTGACATGACACTGTATGTTGTGTTTCTTCCCGTGTTCCCGAGCCAGTCATCAGCGGCAGAAAAGATCGCTTCGCTTATTCACTGATCCTGATTCACTTCCGGAAAATCCTGAATCCGATAAAAATCGGATCATAGAAAAACAGTCATCCTGTAATTTATCATGGTTACTACATTGCAGGTTATTATTGTCATGATTACTTTTCAGGTCAGTTATTGATGGTGGTGTTAATAATAGCTGGATAACAATATTCCGTTGCCGGAGGCATGTTATAGCGTAATACTGGTGTATACTTAATGGTGTACAGAGAGTATGTAAGATGAGGTGCATTATGAAGCAGCGCATTACAGTCACCGTCGACAGTGACAGCTATCAGTTGCTCAAGGCATATGATGTCAATATCTCCGGGCTGGTAAGCACCACCCTGCAGAATGAAGCCCGTCGTCTGCGTGCCGAACGCTGGCAGGCAGAAAATCAGGAAGGGATGGCTGAGGTCGCCCGGTTTATTGAAATGAACGGCTCTTTTGCCGACGAGAACAGGGACTGGTGAAATGCAGTTTAAGGTTTACACCTATAAAAGAGAGAGCCGTTATCGTCTGTTTGTGGATGTCCAGAGTGACATTATTGACACGCCTGGGCGACGGATGGTGATCCCCCTGGCCAGTGCACGTCTGTTGTCAGATAAGGTCTCCCGTGAGCTTTACCCGGTGGTGCATGTCGGGGATGAAAGCTGGCGCATGATGACCACCGATATGGCCAGTGTGCCGGTCTCCGTTATCGGGGAGGAAGTGGCTGATCTCAGCCACCGAGAAAATGACATCAAAAATGCCATTAACCTGATGTTCTGGGGAATATAAATGTCAGGCTCCGTTATACACAGCCAGTCTGCAGCCATGGTACCGGCAGTGTATTCTGCCGGACAGTCTGCACAACTTCCTGTTGCCATTGATTATCCGGCAGCTCTGGCACTCCGCCAGATGTCGATGGTTCATGATGAACTGCCGAAATATCTGCTGGCTCCCGAGGTGAGTGCCCTGCTTCATTATGTCCCGGATCTGCGCCGCAAGATGCTGCTGGCCACTCTGTGGAACACCGGCGCGCGTATTAATGAAGCACTAGCGCTGACGCGGGGGGATTTTTCGCTCACGCCTCCGTATCCGTTTGTGCAGCTTGCGACCCTGAAACAACGGACCGAAAAAGCTGCCAGGACGGCGGGGAGAATGCCCGCCGGTCAGCAGACTCACCGGCTGGTTCCGCTCTCTGACTCCTGGTACGTCAGCCAGCTGCAGACGATGGTGGCAACACTGAAAATACCCATGGAGCGGCGTAACCGTCGCACAGGAAGGACAGAGAAAGCGCGGATCTGGGAAGTGACGGACAGAACGGTCAGGACCTGGATTGGGGAGGCGGTTGCCGCCGCTGCTGCTGACGGTGTGACGTTCTCTGTTCCGGTCACACCACATACGTTCCGCCATTCCTATGCGATGCACATGCTGTATGCCGGTATACCGCTGAAAGTTCTGCAAAGCCTGATGGGACATAAGTCCATCAGTTCAACGGAAGTCTACACGAAGGTTTTTGCGCTGGATGTGGCTGCCCGGCACCGGGTGCAGTTTGCGATGCCGGAGTCTGATGCGGTTGCGATGCTGAAACAATTATCCTGAGAATAAATGCCTTGGCCTTTATATGGAAATGTGGAACTGAGTGGATATGCTGTTTTTGTCTGTTAAACAGAGAAGCTGGCTGTTATCCACTGAGAAGCGAACGAGACAGTCGGGAAAATCTCCCATTATCGTAGAGATCCGCATTATTAATCTCAGGAGCCTGTGTAGCGTTTATAGGAAGTAGTGTTCTGTCATGATGCCTGCAAGCGGTAACGAAAACGATTTGAATATGCCTTCAGGAACAATAGAAATCTTCGTGCGGTGTTACGTTGAAGTGGAGCGGATTATGTCAGCAATGGACAGAACAACCTAATGAACACAGAACCATGATGTTTGGTCTGTCCTTTTACAGCCAGTAGTGCTCGCCGCAGTCGAGCGACAGGGCGAAGCCCTCGAGTGAGCGAGGAAGCACCAGGGAACAGCACTTATATATTCTGCTTACACACGATGCCTGAAAAAACTTCCCTTGGGGTTATCCACTTATCCACGGGGATATTTTTATAATTATTTTTTTTATAGTTTTTAGATCTTCTTTTTTAGAGCGCCTTGTAGGCCTTTATCCATGCTGGTTCTAGAGAAGGTGTTGTGACAAATTGCCCTTAACCCTGTGACAAATTGCCCTCAGAAGAAGCTGTTTTTTCGCAAAGTTATCCCTGCTTATTGACTCTTTTTTATTTAGTGTGACAATCTAAAAACTTGTCACACTTCACATGGATCTGTCATGGCGGAAACAGCGGTTATCAATCACAAGAAACGTAAAAATAGCCCGCGAATCGTCCAGTCAAACGACCTCACTGAGGCGGCATATAGTCTCTCCCGGGATCAAAAACGTATGCTGTATCTGTTCGTTGACCAGATCAGAAAATCTGATGGCACCCTACAGGAACATGACGGTATCTGCGAGATCCATGTTGCTAAATATGCTGAAATATTCGGATTGACCTCTGCGGAAGCCAGTAAGGATATACGGCAGGCATTGAAGAGTTTCGCGGGGAAGGAAGTGGTTTTTTATCGCCCTGAAGAGGATGCCGGCGATGAAAAAGGCTATGAATCTTTTCCCTGGTTTATCAAACGTGCGCACAGTCCATCCAGAGGGCTTTACAGTGTACATATCAACCCATATCTCATTCCCTTCTTTATCGGGTTACAGAACCGGTTTACGCAGTTTCGGCTTAGTGAAACAAAAGAAATCACCAATCCGTATGCCATGCGTTTATACGAATCCCTGTGTCAGTATCGTAAGCCGGATGGCTCAGGCATCGTCTCTCTGAAAATCGACTGGATCATAGAGCGTTACCAGCTGCCTCAAAGTTACCAGCGTATGCCTGACTTCCGCCGCCGCTTCCTGCAGGTCTGTGTTAATGAGATCAACAGCAGAACTCCAATGCGCCTCTCATACATTGAGAAAAAGAAAGGCCGCCAGACGACTCATATCGTATTTTCCTTCCGCGATATCACTTCCATGACGACAGGATAGTCTGAGGGTTATCTGTCACAGATTTGAGGGTGGTTCGTCACATTTATTCTGACCTACTGAGGGTAATTTGTCACAGTTTTGCTGTTTCCTTCAGCCTGCATGGATTTTCTCATACTTTTTGAACTGTAATTTTTAAGGAAGCCAAATTTGAGGGCAGTTTGTCACAGTTGATTTCCTTCTCTTTCCCTTCGTCATGTGACCTGATATCGGGGGTTAGTTCGTCATCATTGATGAGGGTTGATTATCACAGTTTATTACTCTGAATTGGCTATCCGCGTGTGTACCTCTACCTGGAGTTTTTCCCACGGTGGATATTTCTTCTTGCGCTGAGCGTAAGAGCTATCTGACAGAACAGTTCTTCTTTGCTTCCTCGCCAGTTCGCTCGCTATGCTCGGTTACACGGCTGCGGCGAGCGCTAGTGATAATAAGTGACTGAGGTATGTGCTCTTCTTATCTCCTTTTGTAGTGTTGCTCTTATTTTAAACAACTTTGCGGTTTTTTGATGACTTTGCGATTTTGTTGTTGCTTTGCAGTAAATTGCAAGATTTAATAAAAAAACGCAAAGCAATGATTAAAGGATGTTCAGAATGAAACTCATGGAAACACTTAACCAGTGCATAAACGCTGGTCATGAAATGACGAAGGCTATCGCCATTGCACAGTTTAATGATGACAGCCCGGAAGCGAGGAAAATAACCCGGCGCTGGAGAATAGGTGAAGCAGCGGATTTAGTTGGGGTTTCTTCTCAGGCTATCAGAGATGCCGAGAAAGCAGGGCGACTACCGCACCCGGATATGGAAATTCGAGGACGGGTTGAGCAACGTGTTGGTTATACAATTGAACAAATTAATCATATGCGTGATGTGTTTGGTACGCGATTGCGACGTGCTGAAGACGTATTTCCACCGGTGATCGGGGTTGCTGCCCATAAAGGTGGCGTTTACAAAACCTCAGTTTCTGTTCATCTTGCTCAGGATCTGGCTCTGAAGGGGCTACGTGTTTTGCTCGTGGAAGGTAACGACCCCCAGGGAACAGCCTCAATGTATCACGGATGGGTACCAGATCTTCATATTCATGCAGAAGACACTCTCCTGCCTTTCTATCTTGGGGAAAAGGACGATGTCACTTATGCAATAAAGCCCACTTGCTGGCCGGGGCTTGACATTATTCCTTCCTGTCTGGCTCTGCACCGTATTGAAACTGAGTTAATGGGCAAATTTGATGAAGGTAAACTGCCCACCGATCCACACCTGATGCTCCGACTGGCCATTGAAACTGTTGCTCATGACTATGATGTCATAGTTATTGACAGCGCGCCTAACCTGGGTATCGGCACGATTAATGTCGTATGTGCTGCTGATGTGCTGATTGTTCCCACGCCTGCTGAGTTGTTTGACTACACCTCCGCACTGCAGTTTTTCGATATGCTTCGTGATCTGCTCAAGAACGTTGATCTTAAAGGGTTCGAGCCTGATGTACGTATTTTGCTTACCAAATACAGCAATAGTAATGGCTCTCAGTCCCCGTGGATGGAGGAGCAAATTCGGGATGCCTGGGGAAGCATGGTTCTAAAAAATGTTGTACGTGAAACGGATGAAGTTGGTAAAGGTCAGATCCGGATGAGAACTGTTTTTGAACAGGCCATTGATCAACGCTCTTCAACTGGTGCCTGGAGAAATGCTCTTTCTATTTGGGAACCTGTCTGCAATGAAATTTTCGATCGTCTGATTAAACCACGCTGGGAGATTAGATAATGAAGCGTGCGCCTGTTATTCCAAAACATACGCTCAATACTCAACCGGTTGAAGATACTTCGTTATCGACACCAGCTGCCCCGATGGTGGATTCGTTAATTGCGCGCGTAGGAGTAATGGCTCGCGGTAATGCCATTACTTTGCCTGTATGTGGTCGGGATGTGAAGTTTACTCTTGAAGTGCTCCGGGGTGATAGTGTTGAGAAGACCTCTCGGGTATGGTCAGGTAATGAACGTGACCAGGAGCTGCTTACTGAGGACGCACTGGATGATCTCATCCCTTCTTTTCTACTGACTGGTCAACAGACACCGGCGTTCGGTCGAAGAGTATCTGGTGTCATAGAAATTGCCGATGGGAGTCGCCGTCGTAAAGCTGCTGCACTTACCGAAAGTGATTATCGTGTTCTGGTTGGCGAGCTGGATGATGAGCAGATGGCTGCATTATCCAGATTGGGTAACGATTATCGCCCAACAAGTGCTTATGAACGTGGTCAGCGTTATGCAAGCCGATTGCAGAATGAATTTGCTGGAAATATTTCTGCGCTGGCTGATGCGGAAAATATTTCACGTAAGATTATTACCCGCTGTATCAACACAGCCAAATTGCCTAAATCAGTTGTTGCTCTTTTTTCTCACCCCGGTGAACTATCTGCCCGGTCAGGTGATGCACTTCAAAAAGCCTTTACAGATAAAGAGGAATTACTTAAGCAGCAGGCATCTAACCTTCATGAGCAGAAAAAAGCTGGGGTGATATTTGAAGCTGAAGAAGTTATCACTCTTTTAACTTCTGTGCTTAAAACGTCATCTGCATCAAGAACTAGTTTAAGCTCACGACATCAGTTTGCTCCTGGAGCGACAGTATTGTATAAGGGCGATAAAATGGTGCTTAACCTGGACAGGTCTCGTGTTCCAACTGAGTGTATAGAGAAAATTGAGGCCATTCTTAAGGAACTTGAAAAGCCAGCACCCTGATGCGACCACGTTTTAGTCTACGTTTATCTGTCTTTACTTAATGTCCTTTGTTACAGGCCAGAAAGCATAACTGGCCTGAATATTCTCTCTGGGCCCACTGTTCCACTTGTATCGTCGGTCTGATTATTAGTCTGGGACCACGGTCCCACTCGTATCGTCGGTCTGATTATTAGTCTGGGACCATGGTCCCACTCGTATCGTCGGTCTGATTATTAGTCTGGGACCACGGTCCCACTCGTATCGTCGGTCTGATTATTAGTCTGGGACCACGATCCCACTCGTGTTGTCGGTCTGATTATCGGTCTGGGATCACGGTCCCACTTGTATTGTCGATCAGACTATCAGCGTGAGACTACGATTCCATCAATGCCTGTCAAGGGCAAGTATTGACATGTCGTCGTAACCTGTAGAACGGAGTAACCTCGGTGTGCGGTTGTATGCCTGCTGTGGATTGCTGCTGTGTCCTGCTTATCCACAACATTTTGCGCACGGTTATGTGGACAAAATACCTGGTTACCCAGGCCGTGCCGGCACGTTAACCGGGCTGCATCCGATGCAAGTGTGTCGCTGTCGCCGGCCTCCTCACCCGGTCACGTTTCGTCGTTCCTCCTCCACGCGCTGCGGCTTCGGGGCCGCACCTGCATTCGTATGCGGTCGCCCGGTTACAGGTGCGGCACGGCCTGATGGAGGCCGCATGTGAGAGGAGAATTCCCATGCCAAACTGGTGCTCGAATCGTATGTATTTTTCTGGTGAACCGGCACAGATCGCTGAGATTAAACGACTGGCCAGCGGTGCAGTCACACCACTTTATCGCCGCGCCACAAATGAAGGTATTCAGCTGTTTCTGGCCGGAAGTGCCGGACTTCTGCAGACCACTGAAGATGTGCGGTTTGAACCATGCCCCGGACTGACGGCTGCCGGGCGTGGCGTTGTATCGCCGGAGAATATCGCGTTCACCCGCTGGCTGACACACCTGCAGGACGGTGTACTGCTGGATGAGCAAAACTGCCTGATGCTGCATGAACTCTGGCTGCAGAGCGGTACTGGACAGCGTCGCTGGGAAGGATTACCGGACGATGTCAGGGATACCATCACCGCACTTTTCACCGCAAAAAGAGGTGACTGGTGTGGCTTCTGGAGTAACGAGGCTGTATCGGTGTGGTGGAACCGTCTGTGTGACAACGTACTGCCGGAAAAAACCATGCCGTTTGACCTGCTGACGGTTCTGCCCACCCGCCTGGATGTTGAAGTGAATGGCTTTAACGGTGGTGTTCTGAACGGTGTTCTTTCTGCATATCACTGGTATACGGAACAGTATGGCGTGAAGTGGCCTGTGGGGTATGAGGTGAATATCAGCAGTCAGGGAGACAACTTCATTCAGGTGGATTTCGACACGCCGTGGTGTCAGCCGGAAAGCGACGTTATTGCAGAATTAAGCCGCCGTTTCAGCTGCACAATGGAGCACTGGTATGCCGAACAGGGCTGCAATTTCTGTGGCTGGCAGCGATATGAGCGTGGCGAGCTTGTTGATGTGCTGTGGGGGGAGCTGGAATGGTCTTCCCCGACAGATGACGATGAGCTGCCGGAAGTCACCGGACCTGCGTGGATAGTCGACAATGTGGCGCATTATGGCGGATGAAGTATGACGGAGACGGGCGGGCAACCGCCCGTTTCTTTTCCGGTAAAGGATGTCGCCGGGCTCCTCTTTTTACTGCGCCGGCTGACGCGGCGCGGCAGGAACGCTGCCTGTGGTCAGTGTCCCGCGTCCGGTGGGCACGGGACGGGCGCTTTTACCGCTCCCGGCTGGCACCGGTGACAGTGTACGCCAGCCCGTCGCCCTTTTCTGATGAACGCCCTTCAAGCCGCTTTCGCGGCATAGCCTTGCCGTCAGAAAGACGACGGCTGCGGTATTCCACGGTCGGCCTGACCCGTTACCGGACGCGGTGAACAGCCCACAGGCAGCGGGGAACGGGCACCACAGGGGTGCCCTCCCGGTGTCCTCTGTAAGAGAAGGAGCGTTGTTATGTCCCGTTTTGTCCTCGGTAACTGCATCGATGTTATGGCCCGTATTCCTGATAACGCCATTGATTTCATACTGACTGACCCGCCGTACCTCGTCGGTTTTCGTGACCGTTTCGGGCGCACCATCGCCGGCGATAAAACCGATGAATGGCTGCAACCGGCCTGTAATGAAATGTACCGCGTACTCAAAAAAGACGCGCTGATGGTGAGCTTCTACGGCTGGAACCGCGTCGATCGCTTTATGGCCGCCTGGAAAAATGCGGGATTCAGCGTTGTTGGTCACCTGGTCTTCACCAAAAACTACACATCGAAGGCCGCATATGTGGGCTATCGCCACGAATGCGCCTACATCCTGGCAAAAGGCCGTCCACGTCTGCCACAAAACCCGCTGCCGGACGTGCTGGGCTGGAAATATTCGGGCAATCGTCATCACCCGACGGAAAAGCCCGTTACCAGCCTGCAACCGCTGATTGAGAGCTTCACACACCCGAACGCAATTGTGCTGGACCCGTTTGCAGGCAGCGGCTCAACCTGCGTCGTTGCCCTCCAGTCCGGACGCCGGTATATCGGTATCGAGCTGCTTGAACAGTATCACCGTGCCGGACAGCAACGACTGGCCGCCGTGCAACGGGCCATGCAGCAGGGGGCCGCGAATGATAACTGGTTTGAACCGGAGGCTGCGTAAATGAACTATGCCGGACACGAAAAACTTCGCGCCGACGTGGCGGAGGTGGCCAACACCATGTGTGACCTTCGGGCCAGGCTGAACGATATGGAGCATCGCTGTCGCTTTGATTCCGATGTGCTTGTTGAACGCCTGACACGCCAGACGCTGTATCGCGCCAATCGCCTGTTCATGGAGGCGTATACCGAAATTCTGGAACTGGATTCCTGCTTCAAAGATTGAGAAGGAGACGAGAATGTACGGAACATGCGAAACGCTATGCCGGGAGCTGGCAGCAAAGTATCCGGGAAACACGCCGCTGATGCTGCTTATCTGGTCCCCGGAAGAGATTCAGGCCCTCGCTGACGGAATGGATATTTCTCTGTCCGATCATGAAATCAGAACCGTCCTGGCGCGCCTGGAGGACATCCCGGAAGACCAGCGGACTGAATCCGGTATTTCTTCCGGTGCGGCGATGGAGATTATCAATAACGTGAGAGAAAACCGCCAGGTGACCGTCCCTGCTGAACTGCTGGCGTCCCTGATTCAGACCGCCGAACAGGCACTGTGGAAACGTGAGTGGGCCGCCCGTGATAACGGCCTCGCCGTCCCGGAATGCGTCACCCGCCGACAGGCGGTGGTTAATCAGGCCCGCGCCCTGCTGAAAAACAACACACGCGAAAACGACTGATGTTATCGCCGCCTGCGGGCGGCGATTCAGGGAGACCATGAATCATGAACGAAACGCTGAATGCACTGATTTATCGCCACGCCAGCAACCTGCTGCTGGCGCAGGGCTGGCCGGAAGAGACGGATGTTGACCAGCGTAATCCGAAGTATCCGGGCTGGATCAGCATTTACGTGCGGCTGGATGTGCCCCGGCTGGCGACGTTACTTATCAACCGTCACGGCGGCGTACTGCCGCCGCTCCTGGCCTCCGCCATTCAGAAACTGACCGGAACCGGGGCGGAACTGGTACTGTCCGGCAGTCAGTGGCAGTCGCTGCCGGTACTTCCGGCAGACGGAACACAGGTGTTTTTCCCGTATGCCGGAGAATGGCTGACCGAAGACGAAATCAGGGCAGTTCTTGATGCAGTGCGCAATGCAGTACGAAGCATCTGTTACCAAGTGGCAGAAGATGCCCGGCGTATCCGGGCGGCGCTGACCACCACCGGTCAGACGTTGCTGACCCGCCAGACGCGCCGCTTTCGTCTGGTTGTGAAGGAAAGCGATTACCCCTGCTGGCTTGATGAAGATGACGAAAATCTGCCCGTGGTGCTCGATGCCATTCTGAACCGTGGCGCTCGTTTTTCGTCGGTGGAAATGTATCTGGTCAGTGAGTGTGTGGAGCATATCCTGTCCAGTGGGCTGGCCTGCGATGTGCTGCGTATACCTGATGAACCGTCCCGTCGCTGGTTTGACCGGGATATTCTGCGGGAGATGGTCCTGGAAGCCCGGACTGAAATCCGCAGCATGGCGGATGCACTGGCGAAAATCCGGAAATGATGACGCTGGCGGGGAAAATCTCCGCCTTTTCCAGCCGGTCCCCGGAAAGAGCAAAAGGATGTCGCCGCAGGCTCCGCTTTACCCGGCCATGCGGGGCATGGCCTTGTGGGTTTTCAGTTATGTGGCCTCAGCGTCGTGTGCGGGCTGTGCCGTGCCTCCATCGTAGCCGGGCTTCTGCGGGCGGGTTGCAAGGTAAGGTGAACCGCTGCGGTCACCCGGTCCCTCCTTCCCGTCTGCCGTGATTTTCCGGTCGTTCACCCGCTCAGATTTCGCGGTCTCACCCTCCAACTCCCGTCAGCCGTGCGCGTCAGGCTGCGGCTTCCCTTGCGCCCTTGCAACCCTGCAGGCCCGGCAAAGATGGAGGCACGGCACCGCCCGGTGTCGCGGAATATGTGAACAACGGAGGAAATCCCATGCAGTATGCGAAACCTGTCACTCTGAACGTTGAAGAGTGCGACCGTCTGTCTTTTCTGCCTTACCTGTTTGGCCTGGATTTTCTGTATGCCGAAGCGTCTGTATACGCGCTGGCGAAAAAAATGATGCCGGAATATGAAGGCGGATTCTGGCACTTCATCCGCCTGCCGGACGGTGGCGGTTACATGATGCCGGATGGCGACCGTTTTCATCTGGTCAACGGTGAAAACTGGTTTGACCGTACCGTGAGTGCTGATGCCGCAGGCATCATTCTGACTTCCCTTGTGATTAACCGCCAGTTGTGGCTGTACCACGACAGCGGGGATGCAGGGTTGACACACCTGTACAGGATGCGCGATGCGCAGTTGTGGAGCCACATCGAATTTCACCCCGAATGCAACGCGATTTACGCGGCACTGGACTGATTAACGGACGGGGCGGCAATGCCGCCCCTGTAAAGGAGACGAGAACATGTACTGTACTGTTAAAGAAATCATCCGCGATGTACTGGATACAGACGTGCCGGACAGTGAATGCGTTTTTGCCGTGGTGCTGACCCGTGGGGATGTGCGCCACATAGCCCAGGACTGGAACCTGTCAGACGATGAGCTGGAAACCGTCATGCAGCGGCTGGACGATGCCTTTGAATATGGTGCGGATGTCAGCATTGTTCACGACGTTGTTCGTGAGCTGATGGAAGAAAAGCGTGCCAGCCGTCAGGTGACAGTTCCGGCGGTGATGCTGGAAAAAGTGATGGCGCTGGCAGGCAGTGAAATGAAGCGCCTGTATGCCGTCGGGAGTGAGAACGGGGGCGACGGTGATGCGTTCGTCAGGGAGGAACGCGAAGCAATGGACGTTGTGTTACAGGCGCTGGACGGGGAGCACATGTCATGAATATCAGCACAGAAACCCGCGAAATTCTGCGCAATTACAAAGCCGTGATTAATGCGCGACGTCGTGAAATGGGGCAGAAACCGCTCACCACCGCGCAGATTGTTGATGAAATCTGCGATTTTGTGGCGAATCAGCAGGCTGTTTTCCTGGGCGGTCACTACATCTTACAGGGCAGCAGAAACAGGTGATACAGGGCAGGCGGTGAAGGCCGCCTGTCAGCCCGCGCGAAAACCCCTGGCAGGCTGACGCCTGCCGGAAGGGAAGCGGGCCACGCTGGCGCGTCGCCCGTTACCCTTCCCGTCTGTGATGTGTCTGACTCAGGAGTGTTTCTTTCTTATGTTATGGAACTGTTCCTGATGTTGTTGTTCCTTTATCTGCTGCTCTGATTCTGACTACTGCAGTGTTGTTCTGTCTGCCGGGTCGGGTAGCAGCGGCACATTGCTGCGCCGCCGCCCCCTAAGAACGGAGCGTGCGAGTTTCCCCGCACTCCGCTCAAGCCTTTATAAGTGCTTTCGGTGAGCACCGGCTTCCCTGCTGTGTAACTGTCGGTGGCAGTTCGGATGTAACAACTCGAGATTGGTCAGTTCGTCACTGCCGCCCATAACTTTCCTGATCCGGTGATGTATATTCCATCCGGTCTGGTTGGTTATGGGTTGTCCGCACTGCGGACAGTGTTTCCCCTGCCTCTTCCAGAGTTGAACTACTGTCTTCATCTTCTTTGATTTGCCTTTCCAGATTAGATCCAGACGACGTTCAAAGTAGATTTCCATTCCGGGGGTGTATGGTGTTGCTTCGCCTTTGATTTTTATATGGCGCTTTATCGGTGTTTCCATTGCCCGGAAGAGAGTCAGAATTTTCCCTTCCGGGGTTATGGCTTTAAAGATCCAGCGCCTGCCTTCAAAGGAGAAGTATCGTCCGGCGATCCACCGCAATCCTTTTCGGGGGTGCCTTCTTACACACCATCGCCATATAGCTCGCCAGATTTGGGTGTCGACATAATTAAATGTTTCTTTCGCCACGACGTGTCGGTGATAGGTAGCCCATCCCCGGATTACCGGGTTTAGCTGGCCTATCAGTTTCCATGCCGGGAGCGTCGGATTGCGTTTAATTATTTCTCTGACTTTACAGAGGAAGTTCTTCAGGTTTTTCTTCGACGGTTTAATCAGCATTTTACCGTTGTACTTCCTGACGTTCTGCCCTAAAAAGTCGAAGCCTTTATCTATATGTGTAATCGCGGTTTTTTCTTCCGACAGTTCCAGCCCTCGTTCGCGCATGAAAGCTGCAATCAGTGGTCTGACCTCATTTTCCAGCAATTCACGGGAGCTGCCTGAACAGATGAAATCATCAGCATATCTCACATAATTCACCTGGTGCTTTGCACTGTGATAACCACTTTTCCTGAACGTTTGCATCAGTTCCTTCTCCAGTCCGTCCAGAGCCATGTTGGCGAGAACAGGGGATATGATGCCTCCCTGCGGTGTCCCGCTGTTCGTATGGTTAAACACGCCTCTTTCCATGTAACCTGCTTTCAACCATTTTTTAAGCAGTCTCCTGTCCATCGGAATATGGGAAAGCAGCCAGTCATGGCTGATGTTATCGAAACACCCTTTAATATCGCCCTCCAGTATCCATTTGGGCGATACTTTCTGGCTCATCCGCAGAAAAATGGACTCAATGGCGTCATGCGTGCTGCGCATTGGTCTGAAACCATAGCTGTTATGGTCAGCAGTGGTCTCGGATACGGGTTCCAGAGCCAGCAGCCACAGTGCCTGCATGGCCCGGTCCCTCATTGTGGGTATGCCCAGCGGTCGCGTTTTGCCGTTTGATTTTGGGATATGTATTCGCCGTAGTGGCTGTGGCCTGTAACCACACAGATTCAGGCTGCATATTCCTTCCCATTTCTCCTTCGGTGTGTGCCATATTTTTCCGTCAATACCGGGTGTCCTTTTACCGGTATTTTCAGTTACACGCCTGACAGCCACGGCTTTGCCGGAGAATGAGCGGGTGAGGATGCGCTGTAGTTCTCTGACCTGCCGCCATTGTTGCTGTCGGGTTGCCTTTGCAATCCGTAACTGTAGCTTTCGCACCCGGGCATGGCATGCTTTCCAGTCTATGGTGTGCCAGCCTGTCGGGTGGGGTATCGTGGACACACTGATGTGTGTATTCATCTCGCTGATATCCTTTTGACTGCTTTACAGCTTTTCATGCAATTAAAGACCAGACGGAAGTCTGCCCGCTTTCGCGTCGGGGAACCTGCCCCGTATCCCGGTCATTACAACCGGGCATTTGCTTTTTCCGTCCTCCTCTGCCCGCACCGCCTACAGTGTTCCTTACGGTTCACCTGCCTGTAAGGCAGCGATACGGGTTTACCAGGTTCCGCTTAACATACAGAGGGTCAGGGCGGGTTCTGTCTCTTCACCGGGGGTCTCTGCGCCCATGTGCTCCCTGTGCGCGAGGTAGCAACCGGACCCCGTACCTTTTGGTTCAGGCCTGTCAGCATCTTTGGCCTGTTGCCGATAACGGTGTTTATCAACAGTTCACATGTGTTAACCCTTCTGACCAGCCTTGCTCTCCTGCCACATGATGCTTGCAGCAAGGTAAAGCCCCTCACGGGGCTTTACCCGGGCTGACGCCCGGCTCTCGTTGTCCCGGGAGCTTCAGACCCCGCCGTTGCCGGCAGCGCCTGTCCCGGTAGGCTACAGCTAATGGGATAGCTGGTTTTATCAATGTAAAACAATACGTTAAGCGACTTCCTGTCGCACGCGCACCTTCGGCTCCCGGCTGCCTGGCGGCATCCGGTCGTCAGGCCCGACTCCGACAGGCAGCTGCTGGCGCACCTGCCAGTCTCCGCCGAACCCGCTGGCGCGGTTTCGGGCTGTCGCTACGGTCCGATGCGTGAAAACCCCGGGCTTGCAGCGACCGAACGGTCGCGCCGCCTCTGTCGCGCCGTGGCCTGCGCTCCTGGCATCCCGGCAAAAGGCCGCCGGGATGTGAGGGGCAACGCCGTTTCGCGCACGCGCTCTTCGTCGTTGCGGCGGGTGCCTGCCCGTTGTTGTGTCCGGTGCCATACACCTGTTTAAGCCCCTGTCGCCGGGGGCTGATACAGCCACAACCTGCCGCACTGACTGTCCAGGGTAAATGAACAGCCCACAAAATTTTTTACCCAAAACCCGGTAAAAAATTTTGCGTTCTGCCCAGGACAGGTGCGTCAGGCCGTGGCAGTGATGCCCCTTGCGGCGAGGGTTCTCAAACAGGTGATGGTGAATACCAGAGGGAACAAAAGGCAGGTCCCCGCAAAACGTCAAAACTGCGGCTCCCGAAACTCAACAGCTACCGTGTTCTGTCAAGAAAAAATCGCTTAAATTCAGTCGTACAGCCCTTAAGTACTGCCAGCAGGCTTGTCAGTACCAAGTTTCCGATACTGCGCGGCTACGCTAACGGGGTTAAAAGGGCTTACTTATACTACATCATCGCTGAAAGCTTGTATGGTTTCGCGGAACAGGGAGTAACAGGAGAATATTCACTCTCTACCGGCTAACAGTTAGCTTAATTGCAGTAACTGGTAACCAACTGCTAGAAAAATTCACCATGAATAATAATTGTGCTGATTACCTGCAATTATTGTAGTGAAATTTCTGTTCATATTTTTTCGCTAGCGATGTCTTGTTTGAGAAAAAACACTATTTGTTGAATAGTTTGATTCTGGTATTTGGAGTCTTTTAAAGGGGGATTCTATATGGATATCACTTTTTATATGTTGTAAATAATGCCGCTGTAGAAGAACAACGGCAAATGAAGGGGGGTATTGTTACAATAATCTTATTTGTCTCTATTTTTTATCCGAATCAGGTAGCAATTTAAAAGCTTTCAATATGGGGTAAAGTGTTTCATTCTCAAAGTTTTTTGCTAAATCAGTGAGGTGTTTTTTGATGTCATTGCTGGTAATGAGCTCAATTATGTGAGGAGTCCATTTGATATTATTGTCAATCAACACTTCAGAGTCCCAACTAGATGGTTTATAAAAAGCCATGCAAGATAAAATAACTAGTCTCGTCTTCGATAAGAATGGTAATATATATAGTTTGGTACTGTTTATGTTAGGGTGTTTTGATTTTGCCTGCACAGTAATTAAGTTATATGAGCAAGTTAGTAATGACTCAATACTAACAGGCGATAAGTAATATTCTGTAACCCACTTGTAATTGTCATCATCATCATAATCAATCCACGTATTTATCCTGGCTAAAGTTGTTGCTAGGCCTCTGTTTTTTAGTTTCTTTACAGTCCTTTCCTTTTTCTCAGATTTGGCTTTTACGAATAAATCATCATTATTTTTATCAACCCACTCAGCCAGGAGAGGCAATTTAGGAACTGGATTTGCCCCTATATTTCCAGACACCTGTTATCACTTAACCCATTACTGGCCTGCTGCCGCAGATATTCCCGTGGCGAGCGATAACCCAGTGCACTATGCGGATGCCATTCGTTATAATGCTCGAACGCCTCTGCAAGGTTCTTTGCTGCCGTTAACCCGTCTGGTTTGGGCATGATACTGATGTAGTCACGCTTTATCGTTTTCACGAAGCTCTCTGCTATTCCGTTACTCTCCGGACTCCGCACCGCCGTGTTCTTCGGTTCAAGTCCCAACATCCGGGCGAACTGGCGTGTTTCATTAGCCCGGTAGCATGAACCATTATCCGTCAGCCACTCCACTGGAGACGACGGAAGATCGTTGCCGAAGCGGCGTTCCACCGCTCCCAGCATGACGTCCTGTACTGTTTCACTGTTGAAGCCGCCGGTAGTGACCGCCCAGTGCAGTGCCTCACGATCACAGCAGTCCAGCGCGAACGTGACACGCAGTCTCTCTCCGTTATCACAGCAGAACTCGAACCCGTCAGAGCACCATCGCTGATTGCTTTCTTTCACGGCCACTCTGCCTGTATGTGCCCGTTTCGATGGCGGTACAGCAGGTTTTCGCTCAAGCAACAGCGCATTCTGGCGCATGATCCGGTAAACACGTTTGGCATTGATCGCAGGCATACCATCAAGTTCTGCCTGTCTGCGAAGCAGCGCCCATACCCGACGATAACCATACGTGGGCAGCTCTCCGATAACATGGTGTATACGGAGAAGCACATCCGTATCATCAGTGTGACGACTGCGGCGGCCATCCATCCAGTCATCGGTTCGTCTGAGAATGACGTACAACTGCGCACGCAACACCCGGAGACAACGGCTGACTAAGCTTACTCCCCATCCCCGGGCAATAAGGGCGCGTGCGCTATCCACTTTTTTGCACGCCCGTATTCAACGGCTTCTTTAAGGAGTTCATTTTCCATCGTTTTTTTGCCGAGCAGGCGCTGGAGTTCTTTAATCTGCTTCATGGCAGCAGCAAGTTCAGAGGCAGGAACGACCTGCTCTCCTGCGGCCACAGCAGTAAGACTTCCCTCCTGGTATTGCTTGCGCCAGAGAAATAACTGGCTGGCTGCCACACCGTGTTGCCGGGCAACAAGGGAGACCGTCATTCCCGGTTCAAAACTCTGCTGAACAATTGCGATCTTTTCCTGTGTAGTACGCCGTCTGCGTTTCTCCGGTCCTAAGACATCAATCATCTGCTCTCCAATGACTAGTCTAAAAACTAGTATTAAGACTATCACTTATTTAAGTGATATTGGTTGTCTGGAGATTCAGGGGGCCAGTCTATCCTCCCGCTGGAAATGCTGGAAATTCTGCGCCGCATAGAAAAACGTGGCTCGCTGGAAAAACTGCGTAAGGTCCGCCAATACTGTAATCAGATTTTTCGTTATGCTATCGCCACCGGACGAGCCACTGTCAATCCGGCATCTGAACTGACCAGTACGCTGGCGGCACCAAAAGCTGCGCATTTCCCCCACCTGAGAGCAGATGAGCTCCCTGTTTTTCTCCGGAAGCTCGCTGAATATCATGGCAGTCCTGTTACCCGCATGGCGACAAATCTTCTGCTTCTGACGGGTCTCAGAACCATTGAGCTACGGTCCGCTGAATGGTCAGAAATTGATTTTGATAATGCCCTGTGGACAATCCCTGAAAGCCGCATGAAAATGCGACGTAAACATGTCGTACCACTGTCACGACAGGCCACTGACATTCTGCTGCAGCTCAAAACTTTCTCCGAGCAATACCGACTGGTTTTTCCGGGACGTTGTGATATCAACAAGCCAATGAGCGAAGCCAGCATCAATATGGTGCTCAAACGTATCGGTTACGATGGCAGGGCAACCGGTCATGGTTTTCGTCACACCATGAGTACCATTCTGCACGAACAGGGCTTTAATTCTGCCTGGATTGAAATGCAGTTAGCTCATGTGGATAAAAATTCCATCAGGGGTACCTATAATCATGCCCTGTATCTCGATGGTCGCCGTGAAATGATGCAATGGTACGCTGACTACATTGATTCACTTTCCAGCCAGGAGAGTTAATTACACTTTGTCCTGAAATTATTCTCACAATCAATAACCTTTCCCTCTGATCTTACAGATCAGAGGGATTCCGTTAACTTACAATAAGTGATATTGGTTGTCTGGAGATTCAGGGGGCCAGTCTAACGGTCTACTATAATAATTAGCAGGAGATAAGGCACTGTTGCAAATAGTCGGTGGTGATAAACTTATCATCCCCTTTTGCTGATGGAGCTGCACATGAACCCATTCAAAGGCCGGCATTTTCAGCGTGACATCATTCTGTGGGCCGTACGCTGG
>NZ_JBJNOX010000022.1:0-26094 GCF_052166245.1 Serratia sp. CY84636 | reverse complement strand
GTCTACCTGTACTGGCGTTGAAATGTTCCGCAAACTGCTGGACGAAGGCCGTGCTGGTGAGAACGTAGGTGTTCTGCTGCGTGGTATCAAACGTGAAGAAATCGAACGTGGTCAGGTACTGGCTAAGCCAGGCTCCATCAAGCCGCACACCCAGTTCGAATCTGAAGTGTACATCCTGAGCAAAGATGAAGGTGGTCGTCACACGCCATTCTTCAAAGGCTACCGTCCACAGTTCTACTTCCGTACTACTGACGTGACCGGTACCATCGAACTGCCAGAAGGCGTAGAGATGGTAATGCCAGGCGACAACGTGAACATGGTTGTAACCCTGATTCACCCAATCGCGATGGACGACGGTCTGCGTTTCGCAATCCGTGAAGGCGGCCGTACTGTAGGCGCTGGTGTTGTTGCTAAAGTTATCGCTTAATCGCGAATAATTTTTCGACACAAAAAGGGCACTTCGGTGCCCTTTTTTTATGCAATTTGTTCAAATCTTAATTGAAATAAAAACCATTCCTATTTAGACTCAATGCATTGGTTAAGAAGTGAGTCTCTCTATGTATGTATGTCTGTGTAATGCGGTGACTGACAAAGCGATCCGTAATGCGGTGCGTCAGCACAATCCCCATACCATGAAGCAGCTGCGTGAACTTGTGCCGATTGGTACCGATTGTGGAAAGTGCATTCGTCAGGCAAGACAGATTATGGTGGAGGAACGCGGAACTATCATCCCAATGCATGAAGTTGCCTAACAAAGGGTAAGGTTATTTTTGACTCTTGGCTTACAGGTTCTACACTTTTAGAACTGGCCAGGAGGAGTTACCTATGAAAGGCGATAAAAAGATCATTGCTCACCTCAACAAGCTGCTCGGCAACGAGCTGGTTGCCATCAATCAATATTTCCTGCACGCCCGCATGTTCAAGAATTGGGGCTTAATGCGCCTCAACGACAAGGAATACCACGAGTCGATCGACGAAATGAAGCATGCCGATCGCTACATCGAGCGTATCCTGTTCCTGGAAGGGCTCCCTAACCTGCAGGATCTCGGCAAGCTGAACATCGGCGAAGACATTGAAGAGATGCTGCGTTCCGATCTGGCGCTGGAGCTGGCAGGCGCTAAAAACCTGCGTGAAGGTATCGCCTATGCCGACTCGATTCATGATTACGTCAGCCGCGATTTGATGATCGATATCCTGGCCGATGAAGAAGAGCATATCGACTGGCTGGAAACCGAGCTGGATCTGATCGCTCGCCTCGGTATTCAAAACTATGCCCAGGCCCAGGTTCTAGAGCGCAAAGAGTAAGCCTGTCTTCCGTTCGTCATCGTCTCTCCTGCCGGCGACCGTTTTTACGGTGGGGCAGGGGAGCTTCCCCGCCAAGCATAATTCATACCCTGTTAGCCGTCCTCATCTCGCGACTGCCGCTGAACGCGCAAAAATGACGATTTCCTGAGCATATTTCCAACTGCGGCTTGCTTCCTGGGCCATTTTGCGTATAATGCGCGGGCTTACCTAATCTTGGTAAGCCTGATTTTAGCGAATCAGTCGATTGGCAGGCCTTTTTTGCCTTTCGAACAATACTCCCGATATGGGGGTTATATGTTGACGATTACACTCCCCCATCAATCGAAATGGGTGTGAGGAGTAATTATTTACGTTTATAAATAATTGGAGCTCTGGTCTCATGCAGAACCAAAGAATCCGTATCCGCCTGAAAGCGTTTGATCATCGTCTGATCGATCAATCAACCGCGGAAATCGTCGAGACTGCAAAGCGCACTGGTGCGCAAGTCCGTGGTCCGATCCCGCTGCCAACTCGCAAAGAGCGCTTTACCGTTCTGATCTCTCCGCACGTTAACAAAGACGCGCGCGATCAGTACGAGATTCGCACTCACAAGCGTCTGGTTGACATCGTTGAGCCAACCGAGAAAACCGTTGATGCTCTGATGCGTCTGGATCTGGCTGCCGGTGTAGACGTGCAGATCAGCCTGGGTTAATCAGGTCATTGAGCGATTGAGAGGTTGAAACAATGATTGGTTTAGTCGGTAAAAAAGTGGGTATGACCCGTATCTTCACTGAAGATGGCGTTTCTATCCCAGTAACCGTAATTGAAATTGAAGCGAACCGCGTGACTCAGGTTAAAAGCCTGGACACCGACGGTTACCGTGCCGTTCAGGTTACCACTGGTAGCAAAAAAGCTAACCGTGTAACCAAGCCGGAAGCGGGCCATTTCGCTAAAGCTGGCGTTGAAGCTGGCCGTGGTCTGTGGGAATTCCGCCTGGAAGAAGGTCAAGAATTCGCTGCAGGTCAGGAAATTAGCGTAGAAATCTTCGCTGACGTTAAAAAAGTCGATGTTACCGGTACTTCTAAAGGTAAAGGTTTTGCTGGCACTGTTAAGCGCTGGAACTTCCGTACCCAAGACGCTACCCACGGTAACTCCTTGTCTCACCGCGTTCCGGGTTCTATCGGTCAGAACCAGACTCCGGGCAAAGTGTTCAAAGGCAAGAAAATGGCTGGCCACCTGGGTGATGAGCGCGTAACCGTTCAAAGCCTGGACGTAGTACGTGTTGACGCTGAGCGCAACCTGCTGCTGGTTAAGGGTGCTGTACCGGGCGCAACCGGTGGCAACCTGATCGTTAAACCAGCTGTGAAGGCGTAAGGGGATAGCAATGGAATTAGTATTGAAAGACGCGCAAAGCGCGCTGACTGTTTCCGAAACTACCTTCGGTCGTGATTTCAACGAAGCGCTGGTACACCAGGTTGTTGTTGCTTATGCAGCAGGTGCCCGTCAAGGTACCCGTGCTCAGAAGACCCGTGCTGAAGTAACTGGTTCCGGCAAAAAGCCATGGCGTCAGAAAGGCACCGGCCGTGCGCGTTCAGGTTCTGTAAAGAGCCCGATCTGGCGTTCAGGCGGCGTGACCTTTGCTGCTAAGCCACAGGACCACAGTCAGAAAGTAAACAAAAAGATGTACCGCGGCGCGCTGAAAAGCATCCTGTCCGAACTGGTACGTCAAGATCGTCTGATCGTTGTCGAGAAGTTCTCTGTAGAAGCGCCTAAAACTAAGCTGCTGGCACAGAAACTGAAAGATATGGCTCTGGAAGACGTGCTGATCGTGACCGGTGAACTGGATGAGAATCTGTTCCTGGCAGCTCGCAACCTGTACAAGGTTGACGTGCGCGATGTAGCAGGTATCGATCCGGTTAGCCTGATCGCCTTCGACAAAGTGGTTATGACTGCTGATGCTGTGAAGCAAGTTGAGGAGATGCTGGCATGATCCGTGAAGAACGTTTGCTGAAAGTGCTGCGTGCACCGCACGTATCTGAAAAAGCATCCGCTGCGATGGAAAAAAGCAACACCATCGTTCTCAAAGTTGCCAAAGACGCGACCAAAGCAGAAATCAAAGCTGCAGTGCAGAAACTGTTTGAAGTCGAAGTCAAAGACGTGAACACCCTGGTAGTTAAAGGGAAAGTGAAGCGTCACGGTCAGCGTGTTGGTCGTCGTAGCGACTGGAAAAAAGCTTACGTCACCCTGAAAGAAGGCCAGAATCTGGACTTCATCGGCGGCGCAGAGTAAGTCGGAGGAGTAAGAACAATGGCAATTGTTAAATGTAAACCTACATCTCCGGGTCGTCGCCACGTTGTTAAAGTGGTTAACCCTGAGCTGCACAAGGGTAAACCTTATGCCCCGCTGCTGGAAAAACTGAGCAAAAGCGGTGGTCGTAACAACAATGGCCGTATCACCACCCGTCATATCGGTGGTGGCCACAAGCAACATTATCGTCTGGTTGACTTCAAGCGCAACAAAGACGGTATCCCTGCTGTGGTTGAGCGTCTGGAGTACGATCCGAACCGTTCCGCGAACATCGCGCTGGTTCTGTACAAAGACGGCGAACGCCGTTACATCCTGGCGCCGAAAGGCCTGAAAGCTGGTGACCAGATTCAATCTGGCGTTGATGCTGCAATCAAAGCGGGTAACACCCTGCCGATGCGCAACATTCCAGTTGGTTCAACGGTTCACAACGTAGAAATGAAACCAGGTAAAGGCGGCCAGATGGCTCGCTCCGCTGGCGCCTACGTTCAGATCGTTGCTCGTGATGGTTCCTACGTAACTCTGCGTCTGCGCTCCGGCGAAATGCGTAAAGTTCCAGCTGATTGCCGCG
This sequence comes from Serratia sp. CY84636, assembly GCF_052166245.1. NCBI lineage: Bacteria > Pseudomonadati > Pseudomonadota > Gammaproteobacteria > Enterobacterales > Yersiniaceae > Serratia > Serratia sp. CY84636. Next base: position 21,935 of record NZ_JBJNOX010000022.1, on the reverse strand, counting down.
CCACCCTGGGTGAAGTCGGTAACGCTGAACACATGCTTCGCGTTCTGGGTAAAGCAGGTGCTGCACGTTGGCGTGGTGTTCGTCCTACCGTTCGCGGTACGGCGATGAACCCGGTAGATCACCCGCACGGTGGTGGTGAAGGTCGTAACTTTGGTAAGCACCCGGTAACTCCGTGGGGCGTTCAGACCAAAGGTAAGAAGACCCGTAGCAACAAGCGTACTGATAAGTTCATCGTACGTCGCCGTAGCAAAAAATAATTAGAGGATAAGCCATGCCACGTTCTCTCAAGAAAGGTCCTTTTATTGACCTGCACTTGCTGAAGAAGGTAGAGAAAGCGGTGGAAAGCGGTGACAAGAAGCCTTTGCGCACTTGGTCCCGTCGTTCAACGATCTTTCCTAACATGATCGGTTTGACCATCGCTGTCCATAATGGTCGTCAGCACGTACCAGTGTTCGTTTCCGATGAAATGGTCGGTCACAAACTGGGTGAATTCGCGCCGACTCGTACTTATCGCGGCCATGCGGCTGATAAAAAAGCTAAAAAGCGCTAAGGTAGGAGGAAGAGATGGAAACTATCGCTAAACATCGCCACGCTCGTTCTTCTGCTCAGAAGGTTCGCCTTGTTGCTGACCTGATTCGCGGTAAGAAAGTGTCGCAAGCTCTGGAAACTCTGACCTACACCAACAAGAAAGCTGCTGGTCTGGTTAAGAAAGTGCTGGAGTCTGCCATTGCTAACGCAGAACACAACGATGGCGCTGACATCGATGATCTGAAAGTTACGAAAATCTTCGTAGACGAAGGCCCAAGCATGAAGCGCATTATGCCGCGTGCAAAAGGTCGTGCAGATCGCATCCTGAAGCGCACCAGCCACATTACTGTGGTTGTGTCCGATCGCTGAGACTCTGGAGACTAGCAATGGGTCAGAAAGTACATCCTAATGGTATTCGCCTGGGTATTGTCAAACCTTGGAACTCTACTTGGTATGCGAATACCAAAGAATTCGCTGACAACCTGGACAGCGACTTTAAAGTTCGTCAATTCCTGACTAAGGAACTGTCGAAAGCTTCCGTTTCTCGCATCGTTATCGAGCGTCCTGCGAAGAGCATCCGTGTGACCATTCACACTGCTCGCCCAGGCATCGTTATCGGCAAGAAAGGTGAAGACGTCGAAAAACTGCGCAAGGTCGTAGCGGACATCGCTGGCGTTCCTGCACAGATCAACATCGCCGAAGTCCGTAAACCGGAACTCGACGCTAAATTGGTTGCTGACAGCATCACTTCTCAGCTGGAACGTCGCGTTATGTTCCGTCGTGCTATGAAGCGTGCAGTACAGAACGCAATGCGTCTTGGCGCTAAAGGTATCAAAGTTGAAGTAAGCGGCCGTCTTGGCGGCGCTGAAATCGCACGTACCGAATGGTACCGCGAAGGTCGTGTTCCATTGCACACTCTGCGTGCGGACATCGACTACAACACATCTGAAGCGCACACCACTTATGGTGTAATCGGCGTTAAGGTATGGATCTTCAAAGGTGAGATCCTGGGTGGTATGGCTGCAGTTGAACAACCGGAACCGGCTGCTCAACCTAAAAAGCAGCAGCGTAAAGGCCGCAAGTAAGGAGAGTCGCTGATGTTACAACCAAAGCGTACAAAATTCCGTAAGGTGCACAAGGGCCGCAACCGTGGTCTGGCGCAAGGTACGGATGTTAGCTTCGGCACTTTCGGTCTGAAAGCTGTTGGCCGTGGCCGTCTGACTGCTCGTCAAATCGAAGCAGCTCGTCGTGCAATGACTCGTGCAGTTAAGCGTCAAGGCAAGATCTGGATCCGTGTATTCCCGGACAAACCGATCACCGAGAAGCCGCTGGAAGTGCGTATGGGTAAAGGTAAGGGTAACGTGGAGTATTGGGTTGCCCTGATCCAGCCTGGTAAGGTCCTGTACGAAATGGACGGCGTGCCAGAAGAGGTTGCCCGCGAGGCATTCAAACTGGCAGCAGCGAAACTGCCGATCAAAACCACCTTTGTAACTAAGACGGTGATGTAATGAAAGCACAAGAGCTGCGTGAAAAAAGCGTTGAAGAGCTGAATGCCGAGCTGCTCAACCTGCTGCGTGAGCAATTCAACTTGCGCATGCAGGCGGCCAGTGGCCAGCTGCAACAAACTCACCTGTTGAAACAAGTGCGTCGTGACGTCGCACGCGTTAAGACTTTACTGACTCAAAAGGCGGGTGTGTAAATGACTGAAGTTATCCGTACCCTGCAGGGTCGTGTTGTTAGCGATAAAATGGAGAAATCCATCGTTGTTGCTATCGAGCGTACTGTGAAGCACCCGATCTACGGGAAATTCATCAAACGTACGACCAAGCTGCACGTACATGACGAGAACAACGAATGTGGTACCGGCGACGTGGTGGAAATCCGCGAATGCCGCCCACTGTCCAAGACTAAGTCCTGGACGTTGGTTCGCGTTGTAGAGAAAGCGATTCTGTAATAGAGTAGCTGGCTCTCACTTAATAAACGGCTCAGAAAATGAGCCGTTTATTTTTTCTACCCATACCAAGTAAGCGGTGTTATAATGCTGCGCCCTCGGTTATGGGGCTTTTCAACGGCCTAATTTTTACTTGGGTCTTTAAAGTAGTAGTTGACATTAGCGGAGCACTAAAATGATCCAAGAACAGACTATGCTGAACGTCGCCGACAACTCCGGTGCACGTCGCGTAATGTGTATCAAGGTTCTAGGTGGCTCGCACCGTCGCTACGCAGGCGTCGGCGACATCATCAAAATTACCATCAAGGAAGCAATTCCTCGCGGTAAGGTGAAGAAAGGCGATGTTCTGAAGGCGGTAGTGGTGCGCACCAAGAAGGGTGTACGTCGCCCGGACGGTTCTGTCATTCGCTTCGATGGCAATGCATGCGTTATTTTGAACAATAACAGCGAGCAGCCAATCGGTACGCGTATTTTTGGGCCGGTAACTCGTGAACTGCGTAATGAGAAGTTCATGAAAATTATCTCTCTGGCACCAGAAGTACTCTAAGGAGCGAACATGGCAGCGAAGATCCGTCGTGATGACGAAGTTATCGTGATTACCGGGAAAGACAAAGGTAAGCGCGGTAAAGTAAAAAATGTCCTGTCTGCTGGCAAGGTCATTGTTGAAGGCATCAACCTGGTTAAGAAACACCAGAAGCCGGTTCCGGCTCTGAACCAACCAGGCGGCATTGTTGAAAAAGAAGCTGCAATTCAGGTTTCTAACATTGCTATCTTCAACGCGGCTACCGGCAAGGCTGACCGTGTAGGCTTTAGATTCGAAGAGGGCAAAAAAGTCCGTTTCTTCAAATCTAACAGCGAAACTATCAAGTAATTTGGAGTAATACGATGGCGAAACTGCATGATTACTACAAAGACGAGGTAGTCAAACAACTGATGTCTCAGTTTGATTACAACTCTGTCATGCAAGTCCCTCGGGTCGAGAAGATCACCCTGAACATGGGTGTTGGTGAAGCGATTGCTGACAAGAAACTGCTGGATAACGCCGCAGCGGACCTGGCAGCCATCTCCGGTCAAAAACCGTTGATCACCAAAGCCCGCAAATCTGTTGCAGGCTTCAAAATCCGTCAGGGCTATCCGATCGGCTGTAAAGTAACTCTGCGTGGCGAACGCATGTGGGAGTTCTTTGAGCGTCTGATCTCCATTGCTGTTCCACGTATCCGTGACTTCCGTGGCCTGTCCGCCAAGTCATTCGATGGCCGTGGCAACTACAGCATGGGCGTGCGTGAGCAAATCATCTTCCCAGAAATCGACTACGACAAAGTCGATCGCGTTCGTGGTTTGGATATTACCATTACCACTACTGCGAAATCTGATGATGAAGGCCGCGCGCTGCTGGCTGCTTTTAACTTCCCGTTCCGCAAGTAAGGCAGGGTTACTGATGGCTAAGCAATCAATGAAAGCACGCGAAGTCAAGCGCGTGAAATTAGCTGACAAGTTCTTTGCAAAACGCGTTGAACTGAAAGCTATTATCTCTGATGTGAACGCGTCCGATGAAGATCGTTGGGATGCCGTTCTCAAGCTGCAAACTCTGCCGCGTGATTCCAGCCCGTCTCGTCAGCGTAAACGCTGCCGCCAAACTGGCCGTCCACATGGTTATGTGGGCAAATTCGGGTTGAGCCGTATTAAGCTTCGTGAAGCCGCTATGCGCGGTGAAGTACCAGGCTTGAAAAAGGCTAGCTGGTAATTACCAATTGAATCACGGGAGTAAAGACAGATGAGCATGCAAGATCCGATCGCGGATATGCTGACCCGTATCCGTAACGGTCAAGCCGCGAACAAAGTTGCGGTCACCATGCCTTCCTCCAAGCTGAAAGTGGCAATTGCCAACGTGCTGAAGGAAGAAGGTTTTATTGAAGATTTCAAAATCGAAGGCGACGCCAAGCCTGTTCTGGAACTGGTACTGAAGTACTTCCAGGGCAAAGCTGTGGTAGAAAGCATTCAACGTATCAGCCGTCCAGGTCTGCGCATCTACAAGAAAAAAGATGAGCTGCCAAAAGTTATGGCCGGTTTGGGTATCGCTGTTGTTTCTACCTCTAAAGGTGTTATGACCGATCGTGCAGCTCGCCAGGCTGGTCTTGGTGGCGAGATTATCTGCTACGTAGCTTAATTCGGGAGGAAAGAATGTCTCGTGTTGCAAAAGCACCCGTCGTCATTCCTGCCGGCGTAGAGGTAAAACTCAACGGTCAGGTTATTTCGATTAAGGGTAAAAACGGCGAGTTGACTCGTACTATCCACGACGCCGTTGAAGTGAAGCAAGAAGCTAACGCACTGACTTTCGCTCCGCGCGAAGGTTTTGCTAACGCATGGGCTCAAGCGGGTACCACGCGCGCTCTGCTGAACGCAATGGTTGTTGGTGTTACCGAAGGCTTCACCAAAAAGCTTCAACTGGTAGGTGTTGGTTATCGTGCTGCCGTTAAAGGCAACGTGGTGAATTTGGCCCTGGGCTTCTCTCACCCTATCGATCACCAGTTGCCGGCAGGTATCACTGCTGAATGCCCAAGCCAAACTGAAATCGTGCTGAAAGGCGCTGATAAGCAGGTTATTGGCCAGGTAGCAGCAGATCTGCGCGCTTACCGTCGTCCTGAGCCTTACAAAGGTAAAGGTGTTCGTTACGCCGACGAAGTCGTGCGTACCAAAGAGGCTAAGAAGAAGTAAGGTAACACTATGGATAAGAAATCTGCTCGTATCCGTCGTGCGACCCGCGCACGCCGCAAGCTCCAAGAGCTGGGTGCAACCCGCCTGGTGGTACATCGTACCCCGCGTCACATTTACGCACAGGTGATTGCTCCAAACGGTTCTGAAGTACTGGTAGCCGCTTCTACTTTAGAAAAAGCTATCGCGGAGCAACTGAAGTATTCCGGTAACAAAGACGCAGCAGCAGCCGTAGGTAAAGCTCTGGCTGAGCGCGCGTTGGAAAAAGGGATTGCGAAAGTATCCTTTGACCGTTCCGGTTTCCAATATCATGGTCGAGTCCAGGCACTGGCAGATGCTGCCCGTGAAGCTGGCCTTCAGTTCTAAGGAAGAGGTTTAAGATGGCTCACATCGAAAAACAAGCTGGCGAACTGCAGGAAAAGCTGATCGCGGTAAACCGCGTATCTAAAACCGTAAAAGGTGGCCGTATTTTCAGCTTTACCGCACTGACTGTAGTTGGTGATGGTAACGGTCGCGTTGGTTTTGGCTACGGCAAAGCACGCGAAGTTCCAGCAGCGATCCAGAAAGCGATGGAAAAAGCCCGTCGCAACATGATGAACGTCGCGCTGAACAGCGGCACCCTGCAGCACCCTGTTAAGGGCGCTCACACGGGTTCTCGCGTGTTCATGCAGCCTGCTCATGAAGGTACCGGTATCATCGCGGGTGGTGCAATGCGCGCCGTTCTCGAAGTTGCTGGGGTGCACAACGTATTGGCTAAAGCTTATGGTTCCACTAACCCGATCAACGTGGTTCGTGCAACTATCGACGCTCTGGCGAATATGAAGTCTCCTGAAATGGTCGCTGCTAAGCGTGGTAAATCCGTTGCCGACATTCTGGGGTAATTGACCATGGCTAAGACTATTAAAGTTACACAAACTCGCAGCTCAATTGGCCGTCTGCCGAAGCATAAAGCTACTCTGCTCGGTCTGGGTCTGCGTCGTATTGGTCACACCGTAGAGCGCGAGGATACTCCTGCTGTTCGCGGTATGGTCAACCTGGTTTCCTACATGGTTAAAGTTGAGGAGTAACAGATGCGTTTAAATACTCTGTCTCCGGCTGAAGGTGCCAAGCATGCGCCTAAGCGTGTAGGTCGTGGTATTGGTTCTGGCCTGGGTAAAACCGGCGGCCGTGGTCACAAAGGTCAGAAGTCTCGTTCTGGCGGTGGCGTACGTCGTGGTTTCGAAGGTGGTCAGATGCCTCTGTACCGTCGTCTGCCGAAATTCGGCTTCACTTCACGCAAAGCGATGATCACGGCAGAAGTTCGTCTGTCTGAACTGGCTCTGGTTGAAGGCGATGTTATCGACCTGAACGCGCTGAAAGCCGCTAACGTAGTTGGTGTCCAGATCGAATTCGCGAAAGTTGTACTTTCTGGCGAAGTCGCTCGTCCGGTAACCCTGCGTGGTCTGCGTGTCACCAAAGGCGCTCGTGCTGCTATCGAGGCTGCTGGCGGTAAAATTGAGGAATAAGTAGCAGATGGCTAAGCAACCAGGATTAGATTTTCAAAGTGCTAAAGGCGGGCTCGGCGAGCTGAAGCGCAGACTTTTGTTTGTAATCGGCGCGCTGATTGTCTTCCGTATCGGCTCTTTCATTCCGATTCCTGGTATCGATGCCACTGTGCTTGCCAAATTGCTTGAGCAGCAGAGAGGCACTATCATTGAAATGTTTAACATGTTCTCTGGTGGTGCCCTCAGCCGTGCTTCTATCTTTGCTCTGGGGATCATGCCGTATATCTCGGCGTCGATCATTATCCAGCTGCTGACGGTGGTTCATCCAGCGTTGGCGGAAATCAAGAAAGAAGGGGAGGCTGGCCGTCGCAAGATTAGCCAGTACACCCGTTACGGTACGCTGGTATTGGCCATATTCCAGTCGATCGGTATTGCTACCGGTCTGCCGAATATGCCTGGTATGCAGGGCCTGGTGTTAAACCCAGGCTTTGCATTCTACTTTACTGCGGTTGTGAGCCTGGTGACCGGGACAATGTTCCTGATGTGGCTGGGTGAGCAGATTACTGAGCGCGGTATCGGCAACGGTATCTCGATCATTATCTTCGCGGGTATTGTAGCGGGGCTCCCGCCGGCAGTGGCCCATACTATCGAGCAAGCGCGGCAAGGCGACCTGCACTTCCTCCTGCTGCTGTTGGTTGCAGTATTGGTGTTTGCAGTAACCTTCTTCGTTGTTTTCATCGAGCGTGGTCAACGTCGTATCGTCGTTAACTATGCGAAGCGTCAACAAGGTCGTCGTGTTTATGCAGCACAGAGTACACACTTACCGTTGAAAGTGAACATGGCGGGTGTTATCCCGGCGATTTTCGCTTCCAGCATTATTCTGTTCCCGGCCACGATTGCATCATGGTTTGGGGGCGGTACCGGTTGGAACTGGCTGACTACGATTTCGCTGTATTTGCAGCCAGGGCAACCGCTTTATGTGTTACTCTATGCGTCTGCAATCATCTTCTTCTGTTTCTTCTACACGGCGTTGGTCTTCAACCCGCGTGAGACAGCAGATAACCTGAAGAAGTCCGGTGCCTTCGTACCAGGAATTCGTCCGGGAGAGCAAACGGCGAAGTATATCGATAAAGTAATGACGCGTTTAACCCTGGTGGGCGCGATGTACATTACTTTCATCTGCCTGATCCCGGAGTTCATGCGTGATGCAATGAAAGTACCATTCTACTTTGGTGGTACCTCGCTACTGATCGTGGTTGTCGTCATCATGGACTTTATGGCTCAAGTGCAAACTCTGATGATGTCAAGTCAGTACGAGTCTGCATTGAAGAAAGCAAATCTGAAAGGCTATAACCGCTAGTCAGATTCGTTTGAGAAGTTACGGAGAGTAAAAATGAAAGTTCGTGCTTCCGTCAAGAAATTATGTCGTAACTGCAAAATCGTTAAGCGTAACGGTGTCGTTCGTGTGATTTGCAGCGCCGAGCCGAAGCATAAACAGCGTCAAGGCTGATTATCTCGCATATTTTTCTTGCAAAGTTGGGTTGAGCTGGCTAGATTAGCCAGCCAATCTTTTGTATGTCGCACTGCAACACTATTTGAGTATCCTGAAAACGGGCTTTTCAGAATGGTGTTGCTGTATAAAATAGTAGGAGTGCATAGTGGCCCGTATAGCAGGCATTAACATTCCTGATCATAAACATACCGTTATCGCCTTAACGTCGATCTTCGGTATCGGTAAAACCCGTTCACAGGCTATCTGTGCATCCACGGGTATTGCTGAAAATGTTAAGATCAGTGAGCTGTCTGAAGAGCAAATCGAAAAGCTTCGTGATGCAGTTGCCAAATACACCGTTGAGGGTGATTTGCGTCGTGAAATTACCCTGAGCATCAAGCGTCTTATGGACCTTGGTTGCTATCGTGGTTTGCGTCATCGTCGTGGTCTGCCGGTACGCGGTCAGCGCACCAAGACCAACGCTCGTACCCGTAAGGGTCCGCGCAAGCCGATCAAGAAATAATCGGGGTTATTGAATAATGGCAAAGGCACCTGTTCGTACACGTAAGCGTGTAAGAAAGCAAGTCTCTGACGGCGTGGCTCATATCCATGCTTCTTTCAACAACACCATCGTTACCATCACTGATCGTCAGGGTAATGCTTTGGGTTGGGCAACAGCCGGTGGTTCCGGTTTCCGTGGTTCTCGTAAGTCCACTCCGTTCGCAGCACAGGTTGCAGCAGAACGTTGTGCTGACGCAGTAAAAGAATACGGTATCAAGAACCTGGAAGTTATGGTTAAAGGACCTGGTCCTGGTCGTGAGTCTACTATCCGCGCTCTGAACGCGGCTGGTTTCCGCATCACTAATATTACTGATGTGACTCCGATCCCTCATAACGGTTGTCGTCCGCCGAAAAAGCGCCGCGTGTAACGCAGCTTTTAGGATTGTTGGAGAAAGAAAATGGCAAGATATTTGGGTCCTAAGCTCAAGCTGAGCCGTCGTGAGGGCACAGACCTGTTCCTTAAGTCTGGCGTTCGCGCGATCGATTCCAAGTGTAAAATTGAACAAGCACCTGGTCAGCACGGTGCGCGTAAACCGCGTCTGTCTGATTACGGTGTTCAGTTGCGTGAGAAGCAGAAAGTTCGCCGTATGTACGGCATTCTGGAGCGTCAATTCCGTAACTATTACAAAGAAGCAACCCGCCTGAAGGGCAACACCGGTGAAAACCTGTTGCAGCTGCTGGAAGGTCGTCTGGACAACGTTGTTTACCGTATGGGCTTCGGCGCTACTCGTGCAGAGTCACGTCAGCTGGTTAGCCACAAAGCAGTTATGGTAAACGGTCACGTTGTTAACATCGCTTCTTATCAGGTATCTCCGAATGACGTAGTCAGCATCCGCGAGAAAGCTAAAAAGCAGTCTCGTGTTAAAGCTTCTCTGGAGCTGGCTGAGCAGCGTGAAAAGCCGACTTGGCTGGAAGTTGATGCTGCTAAGATGGAAGGCGTGTTCAAGCGTATGCCTGAACGTACCGATCTGTCTGCGGACATTAACGAACACCTGATCGTCGAGCTTTACTCCAAGTAAAGCTTAGTACCAAAGAGAGGACACAATGCAGGGTTCTGTGACAGAGTTTCTAAAACCGCGCCTGGTAGATATCGAGCAAGTCAGTTCGACGCACGCCAAGGTGACCCTTGAGCCTTTAGAGCGTGGCTTTGGCCATACTCTTGGCAACGCACTGCGCCGTATTCTGCTTTCATCTATGCCGGGTTGCGCGGTGACCGAGGTTGAGATTGATGGTGTACTGCATGAGTACAGCACCAAAGAAGGCGTACAGGAAGATATCCTGGAGATCCTGCTCAACCTGAAAGGGCTGGCGGTGAGAGTTCAAGGCAAAGACGAAGTTATTCTTACCCTGAATAAATCTGGCATTGGCCCTGTGACCGCTGCCGACATCACCCATGATGGTGATGTCGAAATCGTCAAGCCTCAGCACGTGATTTGCCACCTGACTGATGAGAACGCGGCTATCAGCATGCGTATCAAAGTTCAGCGCGGTCGCGGTTATGTGCCGGCTTCTGCCCGAATTCATTCGGAAGAAGATGAGCGCCCAATCGGTCGTCTGTTGGTTGACGCCTGCTACAGCCCTGTAGAGCGTATCGCCTACAATGTTGAAGCTGCGCGTGTAGAACAGCGTACTGACTTGGATAAGCTGGTCATCGAGATGGAGACCAATGGCACGATCGATCCTGAAGAGGCGATCCGCCGTGCGGCCACCATTCTGGCTGAACAACTTGAAGCTTTCGTTGACCTGCGTGATGTACGTCAGCCGGAAGTTAAAGAAGAGAAACCAGAGTTCGATCCGATCTTGCTGCGCCCTGTTGACGATCTGGAATTGACTGTCCGCTCTGCTAACTGCCTCAAGGCAGAAGCTATCCACTACATCGGTGATCTGGTACAGCGTACCGAGGTTGAGTTGCTGAAAACGCCAAACCTGGGTAAAAAATCTCTTACCGAGATTAAAGACGTGCTGGCCTCACGTGGTCTGTCTCTGGGCATGCGCCTGGAAAACTGGCCGCCGGCAAGCATTGCTGACGAGTAACCGGATCACAGGTTAAGGTTTTACTGAGAAGGATAAGGTCATGCGCCATCGTAAGAGTGGTCGTCAACTGAACCGTAACAGCAGCCATCGCCAGGCTATGTTCCGTAACATGGCCGGCTCTTTGGTTCGTCATGAGATCATCAAGACGACCCTGCCAAAAGCAAAAGAGCTGCGTCGCGTTGTTGAGCCGCTGATTACTCTTGCCAAGACCGACAGCGTAGCTAATCGTCGTCTGGCATTCGCCCGTACTCGTGATAACGAGATCGTGGCAAAACTGTTTAACGAGCTGGGCCCGCGTTTCGCGAGCCGTGCCGGTGGTTACACTCGCATTCTGAAGTGTGGCTTCCGCGCAGGCGACAACGCGCCGATGGCATACATCGAGCTGGTTGATCGTGCTGAGTCTCAAGCAGAAGTAGCAACTGCAGAGTAATCTGTAGACGCGTAAAAAAACCGGGCTTGCCCGGTTTTTTTACGTCCAAACCCAGCCAAATATGCGTAATTCTCCCGCTGCGCTTAAGATCCCTGCCCCTATCCGCTATGCTAAGGTTTCATCATTAGGCTTACCGAGGCTGTCTGTCATGGGGTTGCTCGATCAATGGGCGGAACGTCATATCCTTGAGGCCCAGGATAAAGGCGAGTTCGACAATCTGCCCGGCCAGGGCCAACCGTTGGCGCTGGAAGATGACAGCGCGGTGCCGGCTGAGCTACGCGCCGGTTATCGTCTGCTGAAAAATGCCGGTTACCTGCCACCGGAGCTGGAAGATCGCAAAGAGGCGTTGACCGTTGCTCGCTTGCTGCAAGGGATTAGCAGTGAGCATCCGGACTATGTCGAATTCAGTAAACGCATGGCGCTGCTGGAGCATCGATTACGTCAGGCCGGGATGAGTACGGATTTCTTGCATGGCGAATATCAGCGTGCATTGGACGGCAAATTCACCCGGGAGGAGAAGTAATGTTCAAGATAGGTCAGTTGGCCAAGCTTGCCGAAGTAACGCCGGATACCGTGCGTTACTATGAAAAGCAGGGCATGATGGATCACAATGTCCGTACTGAGGGCGGTTATCGGCTCTACACCGAGCAGGATCTGCAGCGGCTGCGCTTCATTCGCTATGCCAAGCAGCTGGGGTTTACTCTGGAAACGATCGCCGAACTGCTGTCGATCCGCGTCGATCCTGAGCATCATACCTGCCAAGAGTCGAAGTCGATCGTCGATGCGCGCCTGAGCGAAGTGGAAAGCAAGTTGGCGGAGCTGACTCGTATGCGCGAATCGCTGAAGCGGCTGAGTGATGCCTGCTGCGGCACTGCCCATACCAGCAATTATTGCTCTATTCTGGAGGCCTTGGAACAGGGCGCCAGCGATGAAAAAGGCAAAAAAGATTGCTGACGGCACTTTAATTTTTATACCGCCGGCAGTATTATCGCCCCGTTTTATTACCCCACCTTTTACAGGAGCATTATTATGACGAAATATCGTCACACTAAAGGTCAGATTCAAGATAACGCCATTGAGGCGCTGCTGCATGATCCGCTATTCCGTCAACGAGTAGAAAAGAATGTGAAAGGCAAAGGCAGCTATCGGCGTAAAGAAAAACACAACAAAGGCGGTAACTGGGAGGCCAGTGGTAAACGATCAAACGATCAGTTACCACTGGCCTTCTGGTTTTAAGGCATTAAAAAAGCCACCTTCGTCAGGTGGCTTTTTATTGGCGTAACCAAACGCTGTTTTACAGTTTTGGCTGTTGTTGCTGGCTCAGCAGGTCACGGATTTCCGTCAGCAGTTTCTCTTCTGCGGTAGGTGCTGGCGGCGCTGCCGGGGCTTCTTCCTGCTTGCGGCGCATTTTGTTCATCAATTTAATCGCGAGGAAGATGGCGAAGGCGACAATCACGAAGTCGAATACGGTTTGAATGAATGAACCGTAGTTCATTACCACCGCCGGGACGGCGCCCTGAGCTTCACGTAAAACCAGATGGAACTGTTTAAAGTCGACGCCGCCGATCAGTAGGCCCAGAGGTGGCATGATGATATCGGCCACGAAGGACGAAACAATCTTACCGAATGCAGCACCGATAATCACACCGACGGCCAAATCGACCACGTTGCCACGCATGGCAAATTCGCGAAACTCTTTCAACATACTCATAGAACGCACCCCTTGCAGAATTAATAACTCAAGTTTAACAAAGCAATTTCCCTTTGCCACAAAAGGAGAGAAGTTTTATCTCCCCCAAGGCAGAGAACAACTACGCGATTATAGACCATCGCCTAATAAATTCGTTCTACAAGAAGAACGGGCTCGGTTGGAACAAGCGTTCAACGTCCGGCACGAATTTCTTGTCGGTAATAAACATGATGACGTGATCGCCCTGTTCGATTTTGCTGTTGCCATTGGCGATGATAACGTCGTCGCCACGTACGATCGCACCGATGGTGGTACCTGGTGGCAGCTTGATGTCTTCGACGATGCGGCCGACCACTTTGGACGTGCTTTCATCGCCGTGGGCAATCGCTTCGATCGCTTCCGCCACGCCGCGGCGCAGTGACGAAACGCTGACGATATCCGCTTTGCGCACGTGCCCCAACAGGGCGGAGATGGTCGCCTGTTGGGGGGAAATGGCAATATCGATCACGCTGCCTTGCACCAGATCGACATAGGCGCGGCGCTGGATCAATACCATTACCTTCTTGGCGCCCATGCGCTTGGCCAGCATGGCGGACATGATGTTGGCCTCATCGTCGTTGGTGATAGCGATGAAGACATCCACTTGTTCGACGTGCTCTTCGGCCAGCAGCTCCTGGTCGGAGGCATCGCCGTAGAACACGATGGTATCGTGCAGCTGCTCGGCCAGTTCGGCGGCGCGTTGCTGGTTTCGCTCGATCAGTTTGACGTTGTAGTCTTTTTCCAGCTTGGCGGCCAGGCCGGCGCCGACGTTGCCGCCACCGACGATCATGATGCGCTTATACGGTTTTTCCAGCCGCTGCAGTTCGCTCATCACCGCGCGGATGTGTTGTGATGCGGCGACGAAGAAGACTTCATCACCGGCTTCGATAATGGTCGAGCCTTGCGGCCGGATAGGTCTGTCCTGGCGGAAAATTGCGGCGACGCGGGTGTCGATATGTGGCATGTGTTCGCGCATCGAAGAGAGCGCATTGCCGACAAGCGGGCCACCGTAATAGGCTTTAACCGCGGCGATGCTGACCTTGCCTTCGGCGAAATTGACCACCTGCAACGCGCCGGGGTACTCAATCAGCTTGTAGATATAGTCTATGACCAACTGTTCCGGTGAAATCAGATGGTCGATCGGCACCGCTTCCGGCAGGAACAGTTTCTCCGACTCGCGGATATATTCCGGCGCGCGGATACGGGCGATACGGTTGGGGGTATTAAACAGAGAATAGGCGATCTGGCAGGCGATCATGTTGGTTTCGTCGGAGTTGGTGACGGCGACCAGCATGTCGGCGTCTTCCGCGCCGGCTTCGCGCAGCACTCGAGGGTGAGAGCCGTGCCCCTGAACCACGCGCAGATCGAATTTATCCTGCAGCTGACGCAGACGACCGGAATCGGTATCGACGACGGTGATATCGTTGTTTTCACCCACCAGGTTTTCCGCCAGCGTCCCGCCAACCTGACCGGCACCAAGAATAATTATTTTCATCGTGTTCTCTGCTTCACACTGAAAGACTTAGGGCGCGCGTGCACGCCCCGAAGCATTACATTTTAATCAGCTTAGCGTAAAAGAAGCCATCGCCGTCCTCGGGATGCGGGATATTCTGCCGTCCTGGCCGCTGCGCATCACCGGTTTCAACCAGTTTGGCATCGGCGTGGCGCTGCAAGAACGCGGCGATCTGGCTGCTGTTTTCATCCGGCAGGATAGAGCAGGTCGCGTAAACCATCACGCCGCCCGATTTCAGATGGGGCCAGACGGCTTCCAGGATGTCGGCCTGCAGCGCGGCGAGTTCGGCGATGTCGCGATCGCGGCGCAGCCATTTGATGTCGGGGTGACGGCGGATCACGCCGGTGGCGGAACAAGGCGCGTCCAGCAGGATCCGGTCGAACTGCTTGTCACCGCACCATTGCTGCGGGGTGCGGCCATCACCCAGCTTAACTTCGGCATGCAAACGCAGGCGCTGCAGGTTTTCTTTCACCCGCGCCAGGCGCTGTTCGTCGATATCGACCGCCATGACGTGCGCTTTCGGTGCCGCTTCCAGAATATGCGTGGTTTTGCCGCCAGGCGCGGCGCACAAATCGAGGATCTGTTCACCGTCTTGCGGATCCAATAGATCGACACAGCCCTGGGCTGAGGCATCTTGCACGGTGACCCAGCCGTCGGCGAACCCAGGCAGATCGGTCACGGCGCAAGGCGCCAGCAAACGCACTGCATCGGCATAGTCTGCGTGAGGTTCTGCGGCGATGCCGGCGTCGGTCAACAACTGCAGATAAGCTTCCCGGGTGTGATGCAGGCGGTTGACGCGCAGCCACATCGGTGGCTTCTGGTTATTGGCGTCGACGATCTGTTCCCAGTTGGCGGGATAGGCTTGTTGAAGGCGTTTCAGCAACCAGCTTGGGTGCAGATAGCGGCTGTCATTGTTGGCGGCGCGCTGTAGCAGCTCTTCCTGCTGGCGCTGGAATTGCCGCAAGACGCCGTTAATCAGGCCTTTCAACTGCGGGCGTTTCAGCGCTACCGCGCCCTCCACGGTTTCCGCCAATACGGCGTGCGCCGGGATACGGGTATACAGCAGCTGATACAGGCCGACCATCAGCAAATAGTGCAGCGTGCGCTGCTTGCCGGTCAGCGGCTTGGCCATCAATTGCTGAATGCACCATTCGAGCTGCGGCAGCACGCGCAGCGTGCCGAAACACAGTTCCTGCAGCAACCCGCGATCTTTATCGCTGATGGTGGTTTGGAGCGCCGGCAGGACGGTGCTGAGCGACTGCCCTTGATCCAGCACCTGGCCGATGGCTTTGGCAGCGATGCTGCGGAGATTGTAATTATTTTTCATAGGCTGAAGCTGATAACGATCGGCATTAAGAAAATAACGGCCCGGCGATGAACGGCCGGGCAGTGGGGTGACTTACAGCCGGTTACCCGGGGTAAACCATTCACGACGTGAATTTAAAAGGTCTTGCGCCGACATCGGTTTCTTGCCGGCGGGCTGCAGTTGGATCAGATTGAGGATGCCGTCGGCGGTCGCCACCTGAATGCCGTGCTTGTCGGCATGGACAACGGTGCCTGGCTCCACGTTGGTGCTTTGCGTCAGTACGCTGGCTTGCCACACTTTCACCGGTTGATCGTCGATGGTGAAGTAGCTGACCGGCCAAGGGTTGAAGGCGCGGATACAACGCTCTAACTGAGCGGCGGACAGATTCCAGTCCAGACGGGCTTCTTCTTTGCTCAGCTTCTCTGCGTAGGTGACCAGCGCTTCGTCCTGCACTTCGCGGGTGGCGCTGCCGTCTGCCATTTGGCGCAGCGTAGTCAGCATGCCCTGCGGGCCGAGCTGTGCCAGCTTGTCGTAGAGACTGGCGCTGGTATCGCTGCTCTCAATCGGGCAGGCAATCTTGTGCATCATGTCGCCAGTATCGAGACCGACGTCCATCTGCATGATGGTCACGCCGGTTTCGCTGTCGCCGGCCCAGAGCGAACGCTGGATCGGTGCCGCGCCGCGCCAGCGAGGCAGCAGCGAGCCATGTACGTTGATGCAACCGAGACGCGGCATATCCAGCACCGCCTGCGGCAGGATCAGCCCGTAGGCAACCACCACCATCACGTCGGCGTGGAGATCGGCCACCAGGCGTTGGTTTTCTTCGGGGCGCAGCGATTTGGGCTGAAAGACCGGCAGTTGGTGTTGTTCAGCCAGTACTTTGACCGGGCTTGGCGTCAGCTTGTTGCCGCGGCCTGCCGGGCGGTCGGGCTGGGTAAAAACGCCGACAATCTGGTGCTCAGATGACAACAGCGCGTCAAGATGACGCGCTGCGAAGTCTGGTGTTCCGGCGAAAATAATCCGTAAAGAGTCAGACACGTTGATTTCCTGATCGGTTAGGCGCGGGCTTGAAGCTTGGCCATTTTTTCCAGTTTCTGACGAATGCGCTGACGCTTGAGCGGCGACAGGTAATCGACGAACAGTTTACCCATCAGGTGATCCATCTCGTGCTGGATGCAGATCGCCAACAGATCGTCCGCTTCCAGCTCGAAAGGTTTGCCTTCGCGATCCAGCGCGCGGATCTTCACCTGCGCGGCACGGGGTACCAACGCACGCTGTTCGGGAATGGAAAGACAGCCTTCCTCGATGCCGGTTTCGCCGCTTTTTTCCAGCAGTTCCGGGTTGATCAGCACCAGGCGCTGATCGCGATTCTCGGAGACGTCGATCACGATAATGCGCTGATGGATATCCACCTGAGTCGCAGCCAGGCCAATGCCTTCCTCTGCGTACATGGTTTCAAACATATCATCCACGATGCGCTGGATATCTGCATTGACTTCTTTTACCGGCGCTGCGACTTTGCGCAGACGCTCGTCTGGGAAATGTAATACCTGCAAGACTGACATATATCTTTAGATCTGTATCCGAGTAATGAACGAGGTTTAACCTCTATTCTAGACATTTCCCGGCCTGATTGACAGCATTGCGCACCAATTGCTCAGATTGGTAATACCACCGTTTTTGCTGAGGGAACAGACGATGCGGCCGGAAGAGATCGCTTTACGGATGCGAGGGGTAACGGGGCTGCAGACCGTTGTGGCCAGCTGGCTCGTGCGGCAGCTATCGCAAATGGGGTGCGAGCCTCGCCGCGTGCTGCATGAGCTAGGGTTGGACGAACGGCAGCAGACGCAGTTCAACCAGGTGGATCCCGGTTATCTGGCCGCGACCCTGCGTTGGCTGGAGGAGCCGGCGCACCGTATGCTGAACTACAGAGCGGCCGGTTATCCGGAACGCCTGGCCCAGATCGACGATGCGCCGCTGTTTCTGCTGATCGAGGGCGATCCTCAGGCGTTGCTGCGCCCGCAGCTCGCCATGGTTGGCAGCCGGCAGTTCAGCCACTACGGTGAGCGTTGGGCCAATTATTTCGCCGAGGAATTGGCGCGTTGCGGTTTCACCATCACCAGCGGTTTGGCGATCGGCATCGACGGCATTTGCCATCGCGCAGCGCTGGCGGTCGGGGGTTGCACGGTAGCGGTGCTGGGCAGCGGACTGGCCAATGTTTATCCACGCCGGCACCGCAGGCTCGCGGAGCATATTGTCGAGCAGGGCGGCGCGGTGATTTCAGATCATTTGGTCACTGATTTACCTCTGGCCGACCATTTTCCGCGCCGTAACCGTATTATCAGCGGGCTGAGCCAGGGCGTTCTGGTCATAGAAGCCTCGTTGCGCAGCGGTACTCTGGTGACGGCTCGCTATGCGCTGGAGCAGGGGCGTGAAGTGTTCGCCTTGCCGGGGCCGTTAGGGAACCCGATGAGCGAGGGGACACATTGGCTGATCCAACAGGGCGCGCACCTGGTCACCGGGCCTAAAGATATCGCAGAATTGCTGGGAAGCGGCCTTCACTGGCTGCCACTGAACGAAAATACAACTATTTGTGCGTCGCAGGCTGAAGTTGAATTGCCATTTGCCGATGTGTTGGCTAACGTAGGAGATGAGGTGACACCTGTTGACGTCGTCGCTGAACGTGCCGGCCAACCTGTGCCAGTGGTGGTAATCAAGTTACTCGAACTGGAGTTAGCAGGTTGGATCGCAGCTGTACCCGGCGGCTATGTCCGAATAAGGAGGGCAAGCCATGTTCGACGTACTCATGTACTTGTTTGAAACTTATATCCACAATGAACCAGAGATGCGCGTCGATCAGGATCAACTGACTGATGATCTCGCTCAGGCGGGGTTTCATCGGGATGATATCTACAACGCGTTGAATTGGCTTGAGAAGTTGGCTGACCTGCAAGAAGGTCAAAATGCGCCTTACTTTATGGATGCCGATCCGCTGGCGATGCGGATCTATACCGAAGAGGAGAGCGCGCGTTTGGACGCCGGCTGCCGTGGTTTTCTCCTGTTCCTGGAACAGATTCAGGTATTGAACCTCGAAACCCGTGAAATGGTTATCGACCGCGTTATGGCCTTGGATAATGCGGAATTCGATCTCGAAGATCTGAAATGGGTCGTGTTGATGGTGCTGTTTAATATCCCCGGATATGAAAGCGCCTATCAGCAAATGGAAGAACTGTTGTTTGAAGTGAACGAAGGTTATCTGCATTGAGCTGATAACGCGCATAGAAGACGTTATGACAAAAAACGCGATTTTTGCCGCCAGGCAAAATGAACCCTGTCCGGAATGCGGGGCCGAGCTGGTGATCCGTAGCGGTCGCCATGGCCCCTTCCTCGGCTGTTCCCAGTACCCTGAATGCCAATATATTCGCCCGCTGAAAGCGCAGGCCGATGGGCATATCGTCAAAGTGCTGGATGGGCAGCAGTGCCCGAAGTGCCAGGCGACGTTGGTGCTGCGCCAGGGGCGCTATGGCATGTTTATCGGTTGCAGCGATTATCCGCAGTGCGATCATACTGAAGTGATCGATAAGCCTGACGAAACCGCCATTACCTGTCCGCAGTGCGGTCAGGGCAAACTGCTGCAGCGTAAATCGCGCTATGGCAAGGTTTTTCACTCCTGCGATCGTTACCCGGAATGCCAATTTGCCCTCAATGTTAAACCCGTCGCCGGTGAATGTGCCTATTGCCATTATCCGCTGCTGATGGAAAAGCGCACGGCAAAAGGCCCTGTCCTGTGCTGTGCCAGCAAGCTGTGCGGAAAACCCGTCGCGACTACAGAATAATCACATCATGAACTCAGAATTAAGCCCGAACCTTGTATCTATCATCGATGCTTTGCATCAACAGCAGGTGATTGCCTATCCTACCGAAGCGGTATTCGGCCTGGGGTGCGATCCCGACAGCGAACAGGCGGTCAATGCGCTGCTGGCGTTGAAACAGCGGCCGTGGGAAAAGGGGCTGATTCTGATCGCCGCCGACTATGCGCAGCTTAAGCCTTATATCGACGACAGTGCGCTCAGCGAACAGCAGCGCGCGACGATGTTCGCCAGCTGGCCTGGGCCGGTAACCTGGGTGTTGCCTGCTCGCCCGGAGACGCCACGTTTACTGACCGGGCGTTTCAGCTCGCTGGCGGTGCGCGTTAGCGATCACCCGTTGGTGCAGCGGCTGTGTCGGCAGTACGGCAAGCCACTGGTATCGACCAGTGCCAATCTCAGTGGGTTGGAGCCGTGCCGCAGTGCGGATGAAGTCACACGACAATTCGGCACTGCTTTCCCGGTATTGGCCGGCGAGGTGGGTGGCCGTCTTAATCCTTCCGAAATCAGAGATGCTCTGACCGGCGAACAGATCCGTCAGGGCTAGAGGTAATGGGCATGGAGAAGTTTGCGGTATTTGGCAACCCTATTGGTCACAGCAAGTCGCCGCGAATTCATGCGCTGTTCGCTGCCCAGACTGGCATTGAGCATCCTTATGGAGCGGTGTTGGCACCGTTGGACGGTTTTGAAACCAGCCTGCAGGCGTTTATCCACGCCGGAGGGCTGGGGGCGAATGTCACGGTGCCTTTCAAAGAGCGTGCTTATGAGCTCGCCTCCGAGCTGAGCGAGCGTGCAGCGATGGCCGGGGCGGTCAATACCCTGAAGGTATTGCCGAATGGCGGTCTATTGGGGGATAACACCGACGGCGTCGGTTTGCTGACCGATCTGCAGCGTCAACAATTGATTCGGCCGCAGGATCGCATTCTGCTGGTGGGCGCCGGCGGCGCAGCGCGCGGTGTGATCCTACCGCTGCTGTCTTTCGGCTGCCGGCTCACGATCACCAACCGCACCTTCAGCCGGGCTCAAGAGTTGGCCCACGCTTTCCGGCATTTGGGGGAAATCTCGGCGGCGCCGATGGATCAACTGGATCAGCAAGCGTTCGATCTGGTGATCAATGCGACGGCGTCCGGCATCAGCGGGGAGATCCCGGCCTTGCCCGCGGGCGTAGTCAACGCGAAAACCCGTTGCTATGACATGTTCTATCAGCAGGGCGTCACGCCATTCCTGGCCTGGGCGCAGCAGCGGGGGGCAACGGAATATGCCGATGGGCTGGGTATGCTGGTGGGGCAGGCGGCGCATGCTTTTCTGCTTTGGCACGGAGTGATGCCAGAGATCGAGCCGGTATTGCGCCAGCTGCGCAGCGAGCTGGCGGCATAAATCCTACCCCGTTCTCTTTATAGGGAACGGGGCGCCCATCAGATATCTTCCGACAGGTATTCGTCTTTCCAGCGTACATAGTTGTTAGAAGAGTAAAGCAATCCCTCCAACTCGGCGGCGGTCAACGGCCGCACCTGGCGTGCCGGGCTGCCCATATAAAGATAGCCGCTCGCCAGGCGCTTGCCCGGTGCCACCAAACTGCCGGCACCAATCATTACGTCGTCTTCTACTACTACACCGTCTAACAGGATCGAGCCCATACCGACCAGCACCCGGTTGCCGATGGCGCAGCCGTGCAGCATCGCTTTATGGCCCACGGTCACGTCTTCCCCAATCAGCAGGGGATAACCGTCTGGGTTGTGTTCGGAACGGTGAGTCACATGCAGTACGCTGCCGTCCTGAATATTGCTGCGCGCGCCGATCTTTACCGCATTGACGTCGCCGCGGATAGCGACCAGCGGCCAGATGCTGACGTCATCCGCCAGATCGACGTCGCCGATCACGACGCTGGAAGGATCGATCAAGACGCGCTGACCGAGTTTGGGGGTGTATTGAAGATAAGAACGTACTGCATCGGACATAATGCTGCCTCACGTCGGGATCATATTTACCGGCAATACTAGACTCTGGCGATGGAATTACAACCAACAGCAGCGCCGGATCCTGCGGAAAATGGCCCTGATCGCACAAGATCCACCCGGAAGGGCTGAAAAGTGTGCAAACAGAAAGAAAAGATCAAAAAAGGGGTTGTGCAAAAAACTCGGATCCCTATAATGCGCCTCCATCGACACGGCGCAAGTGATTCACTTCACACAGCGGCCGGGAAGAAAGAGAAAAAATCCTGAAAATTAGGGTTGACTCTGAAAGAGGAAAGCGTAATATACGCCACCTCGAGTTAGCAAGCGAAAGCGCCTAACTCACTGCTCTTTAACAATTTATCAGACAATCTGTG
>NZ_JBJNOX010000021.1:0-30910 GCF_052166245.1 Serratia sp. CY84636 | reverse complement strand
GTCTACCTGTACTGGCGTTGAAATGTTCCGCAAACTGCTGGACGAAGGCCGTGCTGGTGAGAACGTAGGTGTTCTGCTGCGTGGTATCAAACGTGAAGAAATCGAACGTGGTCAGGTACTGGCGAAGCCAGGCTCTATCAAGCCGCACACCCAGTTCGAATCTGAAGTGTACATCCTGAGCAAAGATGAAGGTGGTCGTCACACGCCATTCTTCAAAGGCTACCGTCCACAGTTCTACTTCCGTACCACTGACGTGACCGGTACCATCGAACTGCCAGAAGGCGTAGAAATGGTAATGCCAGGCGACAACGTGAACATGGTTGTAACCCTGATTCACCCAATCGCGATGGACGACGGTCTGCGTTTCGCAATCCGTGAAGGCGGCCGTACCGTTGGCGCAGGTGTTGTTGCTAAAGTTATCGCTTAATCGCTGATAAAGTTTGACGCGACACGCGGTAAAAGGGCATCATTTGATGCCCTTTTTCTACGCTGTGAACTAGAACCTATCTCATCAGCGATTTTGCAGTCATAATCATTGGTGAGATGGGCTCTTAAACCGTATTGACTGAAATACGTCATAGCGTAAAACACCGGGATAGCGCTGAAGCGGTATCCGATCGGTTTGGTTTGCCTCGCAATGCGAGGCAAAGTTGTTTGTTCTGAATCATCATTGTGACAGGTTGGTTTATGAGTGCGAATACCGAGGCTCAAGGGAGCGGACGCGGCCTGGAAGCGGCAAAGTGGCTGATCGTCGCCGTTCTGTTGGTTGTGGCTATTGTCGGTAACTATTACTACCGTGATTTAAGCCTGCCATTGCGCGCGCTGGCAGTTGTGCTGATCATCGCCGTTGCAGGTGCAGTGGCTCTGATGACCACCAAAGGCAAAGCCACCGTTGCGTTTGCCCGCGAAGCGCGTACCGAAGTACGTAAAGTGATTTGGCCAACTCGTCAGGAAACGCTACACACCACGTTGATCGTTGCCGCGGTAACCGCCGTGATGTCACTGATTCTGTGGGGGCTGGATGGTATTCTGGTCCGTCTGGTGTCGTTTATTACTGGCCTGAGGTTCTAAAATGTCTGAAGCTCCAAAAAAACGTTGGTACGTCGTTCAGGCGTTTTCCGGTTTTGAAGGTCGCGTAGCACAATCGCTGCGTGAACACATCAAACTGCACGATATGGAAGAGCTGTTCGGCGAAGTGATGGTGCCTACGGAGGAAGTGGTTGAAATCCGTGGCGGCCAGCGTCGCAAGAGCGAGCGTAAGTTCTTCCCTGGCTACGTGCTGGTGCAGATGGTGATGAATGACGCCAGCTGGCACCTGGTGCGCAGCGTACCGCGCGTCATGGGGTTCATCGGCGGTACGTCTGACCGTCCTGCGCCAATCAGCGATAAAGAAGTTGATGCGATCATGAACCGCCTGCAGCAGGTTGGTGACAAGCCGCGTCCGAAAACGCTGTTCGAACCGGGCGAGCTGGTGCGCGTCAACGACGGCCCGTTTGCCGATTTCAACGGTGTGGTCGAAGAAGTCGATTACGAGAAGAGCCGCCTGAAAGTTTCCGTTTCCATCTTTGGCCGTGCAACGCCGGTGGAACTGGACTTCAGCCAGGTTGAGAAAGGCTGATCGAATAATCAGCAATGAGTGGCGCGTTGCCGCTTGTCAAAGGCGCGAAATTGAACTACAATTTCGCGCCTTTTGTTTTTAGATGCCTTGCCTGATGCATGTTGGGCGGGGTGAAACACGGGGAGCCTCTTACGAGGCGATACTACCCAAACCGAGGAAATTTAAATGGCTAAGAAAGTACAAGCCTACGTCAAGCTGCAAGTTGCAGCTGGTATGGCGAACCCGAGCCCACCAGTGGGTCCAGCTCTGGGTCAGCAGGGCGTTAACATCATGGAATTCTGTAAGGCATTCAACGCTAAGACTGACAGCGTTGAAAAAGGTCTGCCGATTCCGGTTGTTATCACCGTTTATTCTGATCGCTCCTTCACTTTCGTTACCAAAACCCCGCCAGCAGCAGTTCTGCTGAAAAAAGCGGCTGGTATCAAGTCTGGTTCCGGTAAGCCGAACAAAGACAAAGTAGGTAAAGTGACCCGTGCTCAGGTACGTGAAATCGCAGAAACCAAAGCTGCGGACATGACTGGTTCTGACGTTGAAGCGATGACTCGCTCCATCGAAGGTACCGCTCGTTCCATGGGCCTGGTAGTGGAGGATTAAGAGATGGCTAAGCTGACCAAGCGCATGCGCGTGATCCGTGACAAAGTTGATGCTACTAAACAGTATGACATCACTGAAGCTGTTGCTCTGCTGAAAGAGCTGGCCACCGCTAAATTCGTAGAAAGCGTTGACGTTGCCGTTAACCTCGGCATCGACGCTCGTAAATCTGACCAAAACGTTCGTGGCGCTACCGTTCTGCCACACGGCACCGGTCGTTCCGTTCGCGTTGCCGTATTTGCCCAAGGCGCTAACGCTGAAGCAGCGAAAGCTGCCGGCGCAGAGCTGGTAGGTATGGACGATCTGGCTGACCAGATCAAGAAAGGCGAAATGAACTTCGACGTTGTTATTGCTTCCCCGGATGCAATGCGCGTTGTTGGTCAACTGGGCCAGATCCTGGGTCCACGCGGCCTGATGCCAAACCCGAAAGTGGGTACCGTTACTCCGAACGTTGCTGAAGCAGTGAAAAACGCTAAAGCAGGTCAGGTTCGCTACCGTAACGACAAAAACGGCATCATCCATACCACTATCGGTAAGGTTGATTTCGACGCAGACAAACTGAAAGAAAACCTGGAAGCCCTGCTGGTTGCGCTGAAAAAAGCAAAACCTTCTCAGGCGAAAGGCATGTACATCAAGAAAGTTAGCCTCTCCACCACCATGGGTGCTGGCGTTGCTATCGATCAGAGCGGTCTGTCTGCTGCAGCGAACTAATCGCATTTGCGATTATCGCTTTGACTTGGGGCCAAGATTTGTCTAGAATCTTATGCCCCAAGGTTTTGCTATTGGCTATGCCGTAGGCAAAACAAAGATTTTTCGGTTGGAGCCTGGCCTATCCAGGCCTCCGTCCAAGACCGCAGGTGTATCGCAAGATACTTAATCCTTCCTGCGTAGACGGTGACAGAGCCTAAGAAAATTTTTCTTTTTTATAAAAGAATGTCTTTGCTGGATTCTGCTCACCGTGTTAAGCCGCTCGGCGTGGCGTTTTACAAAGCGCCGAGTGAAGTGAGTTCCGGGGGATTTTCCCCGGCTAATCCAGGAGCAAAAAGCTAATGGCATTAAATCTTCAAGACAAACAAGCGATTGTTGCTGAAGTCAGCGAAGTAGCCAAAGGCGCGCTGTCTGCGGTTGTTGCGGATTCCCGCGGCGTTACCGTAGATAAAATGACTGAACTGCGTAAAGCAGGTCGTGAAGCTGGCGTTTACATGCGTGTTGTTCGCAACACCCTGATGCGTCGCGTAGTTGAAGGCACTCCATTCGAATGCCTGAAAGACACGTTTGTCGGTCCTACCTTGATTGCATTCTCTCACGAACACCCGGGCGCTGCTGCTCGTCTGTTCAAAGAGTTCGCGAAAGCGAATGCAAAATTCGAGGTTAAAGCTGCGGCCTTTGAAGGTGAGCTGATCCCAGCGGCGCAAATCGACCGCCTGGCGACGCTGCCAACTTACGAAGAAGCGATCGCACGCCTGATGGCAACCATGAAAGAAGCCGCTGCCGGCAAACTGGTTCGCACTCTGGCTGCAGTACGCGATCAGAAAGAAGCGGCGTAAGCCACTCTTTCTTAGCCTTTGCTAACGTATTTAAACTATTTCTGAATTTTAGGAACAATTGTTATGTCTATCACTAAAGACCAAATCCTGGAAGCAGTTGCCGCTATGTCCGTAATGGACGTTGTTGAACTGGTTTCCGCTATGGAAGAAAAATTCGGCGTTTCTGCTGCTGCTGCTGTAGCTGTTGCTGCTGGCCCAGCTGAAGCTGCTGAAGAGAAAACTGAATTCGACGTTATCCTGAAAGCTGCAGGCGCTAACAAAGTTGCTGTTATCAAAGCAGTACGTGGCGCTACCGGCCTGGGTCTGAAAGAAGCTAAAGACCTGGTTGAATCTGCTCCAGCCGCTCTGAAAGAAGGCGTGAGCAAAGATGACGCAGAAACTCTGAAAAAATCTCTGGAAGAAGCTGGCGCAGAAGTTGAAGTTAAATAAGCCAACCTTTCCGGTTGCAGCCTAGTCTTTTAGGCTGATGGCTGGTGACTTTTTAGTCACCAGCCTTTTTGCGCTGTAGGGCGCCAGTAGCGTTTCACACTGTTTGGCTGCTGGTTTCGCCTCCCAATGTTTGTTTCTATTGACGACTTAATATACCGCGGTCTTTGCACTACCAGGAGTTCTGGGGGAAGACGCGATGAAATGGTTTAAGCGTGATAGCAAGAGACATTGCGGAAAGTGTTCCCGCTTTCCGGTCGACAAAACGGTGTTGCATGAACTGTCCCTAATCGGACGGACAGATTGGGTCACTGATCAGCGAGCTGAGGAACCCTATGGTTTACTCCTATACCGAGAAAAAACGTATTCGTAAGGATTTTGGTAAACGTCCACAAGTGCTGGACATACCATATCTCCTTTCTATCCAGCTTGACTCGTTCCAGAAGTTTATCGAGCAAGATCCAGAAGGGCAGTACGGCCTTGAAGCCGCATTCCGTTCTGTTTTCCCTATCCAGAGCTACAGTGGCAATTCGGAGCTGCAATACGTTAGCTACCGTCTTGGTGAGCCGGTCTTCGACGTCAAAGAGTGCCAGATCCGTGGTGTGACGTTCTCTGCACCGCTGCGCGTAAAACTGCGCCTGGTTATCTATGAGCGCGAAGCGCCTGAAGGTACGGTCAAAGACATCAAGGAACAAGAAGTCTACATGGGCGAAATTCCGCTCATGACCGAAAACGGCACCTTTGTGATCAACGGTACTGAGAGGGTTATCGTATCTCAGTTGCACCGTAGTCCTGGCGTATTCTTCGACAGCGATAAGGGTAAAACCCACTCCTCGGGTAAAGTGCTGTACAACGCACGTATCATCCCTTACCGCGGTTCATGGTTGGACTTCGAGTTCGATCCGAAAGACAACCTGTTCGTGCGTATCGACCGTCGCCGCAAACTGCCTGCGACCATCATTCTGCGCGCGCTGAACTACACCACTGAACAGATCCTCGACCTGTTCTTTGACAAGATCGTCTTCGAAATCCGCGACAACAAGCTGCAGATGGAGCTGGTGCCAGAGCGCCTGCGTGGTGAGACCGCTTCGTTCGATATCGAAGCCAACGGCAAAATCTACGTAGAGAAAGGCCGTCGCATCACCGCTCGTCATATCCGTCAGCTGGAAAAAGACGACATTCAGAGCATTGAAGTACCGGTAGAGTACA
Organism: Serratia sp. CY84636; assembly: GCF_052166245.1. Classification (NCBI taxonomy): domain Bacteria; kingdom Pseudomonadati; phylum Pseudomonadota; class Gammaproteobacteria; order Enterobacterales; family Yersiniaceae; genus Serratia; species Serratia sp. CY84636. Next base: position 25,519 of record NZ_JBJNOX010000021.1, on the reverse strand, counting down.
TCGCGGGCAAAGTGGTCGCGAAAGACTATATCGATACCAATACCGGCGAACTGATCTGCGCAGCCAACATGGAGCTGTCGCTGGATCTGCTGGCCAAGCTGAGCCAGTCCGGCCACAAGCGCATCGAAACGCTGTTCACCAACGATCTGGATCACGGCGCGTACATCTCTGAAACGCTGCGTGTCGATCCGACCAATGATCGTCTGAGCTCGCTGGTAGAAATCTACCGCATGATGCGCCCTGGTGAGCCGCCAACGCGCGAAGCTGCCGAAAGCCTGTTCGAGAACCTGTTCTTCTCCGAAGACCGCTACGATCTGTCCGCGGTGGGTCGCATGAAGTTCAACCGTTCTCTGCTGCGCGACGAGATCGAAGGTTCGGGCATCCTGAGCAAAGACGACATCATCGAAGTGATGAAGAAGCTCATCGATATCCGTAACGGCAAGGGCGAAGTGGACGATATCGACCACTTGGGCAACCGTCGTATCCGCTCCGTCGGCGAAATGGCCGAGAACCAGTTCCGCGTAGGTCTGGTGCGTGTTGAGCGTGCGGTGAAAGAGCGTCTGTCTCTGGGCGATCTGGATACCTTGATGCCTCAGGACATGATCAACGCCAAGCCGATTTCGGCGGCGGTGAAAGAGTTCTTCGGCTCCAGCCAGCTGTCCCAGTTCATGGACCAGAACAATCCGCTGTCCGAGATCACGCACAAGCGTCGTATCTCCGCACTGGGCCCGGGCGGTCTGACCCGTGAGCGCGCCGGCTTTGAAGTTCGAGACGTACACCCGACCCACTACGGCCGTGTGTGCCCAATCGAAACGCCGGAAGGTCCAAACATCGGTCTGATCAACTCCCTGTCCGTGTACGCACAGACTAACGAGTATGGCTTCCTGGAAACCCCGTACCGCCGCGTGCGTGACGGCGTGGTGACCGATGAAATCAACTACCTGTCTGCTATTGAAGAAGGCAACTTCGTTATCGCCCAGGCGAACTCCAACCTGGATGAAGAAGGCCGCTTCGTAGAAGACCTGGTCACCTGTCGTAGCAAAGGCGAATCAAGCCTGTTCAGCCGCGACCAGGTTGACTACATGGACGTATCCACCCAACAGGTTGTTTCCGTTGGTGCTTCACTGATTCCATTCCTGGAACACGATGACGCCAACCGCGCATTGATGGGTGCGAACATGCAACGTCAGGCCGTACCAACCCTGCGCGCTGACAAGCCGCTGGTCGGTACCGGTATGGAACGCGCTGTAGCGGTTGACTCCGGCGTAACCGCCGTTGCCAAACGCGGCGGTGTGATCCAGTACGTGGATGCTTCCCGTATCGTTATCAAAGTTAACGAAGACGAGATGTACCCGGGCGAAGCAGGTATCGATATTTACAACCTGACCAAGTACACCCGTTCTAACCAGAACACCTGCATCAACCAGATGCCGTGTGTGAATCTGGGTGAGCCAATCGAGCGCGGCGACGTGCTGGCGGATGGCCCATCGACAGACCTGGGCGAACTGGCACTGGGCCAGAACATGCGCGTAGCGTTCATGCCTTGGAACGGCTACAACTTCGAAGACTCCATCTTGGTCTCCGAGCGCGTGGTGCAGGAAGATCGCTTCACCACCATCCACATTCAGGAACTGGCGTGCGTGTCTCGCGACACCAAGCTGGGGCCTGAAGAGATCACCGCCGACATCCCTAACGTGGGTGAAGCTGCGCTCTCCAAGCTGGATGAATCCGGTATCGTGTATATCGGTGCTGAAGTGACCGGCGGTGACATTCTGGTCGGTAAGGTAACGCCTAAAGGCGAAACCCAACTGACGCCGGAAGAGAAGCTGCTGCGTGCGATCTTCGGTGAGAAAGCGTCTGACGTTAAAGACTCTTCTCTGCGTGTACCGAACGGCGTTTCCGGTACGGTTATCGACGTGCAGGTCTTCACCCGCGATGGCGTGGAAAAAGACAAGCGTGCGTTGGAAATCGAAGAGATGCAGCTGAAGCAGGCGAAGAAAGACCTGACTGAAGAACTGCAGATCCTGGAAGCCGGCCTGTTTGCACGTATCCACGCGGTGCTGGTTGCCGGTGGCATCGAAGCCGACAAGCTGAGCAAGCTGCCGCGCGATCGCTGGCTGGAACTGGGCCTGACCGACGAAGAGAAGCAAAACCAGCTGGAGCAGCTGGCTGAGCAGTACGACGAACTGAAATCTGACTTCGAGAAGAAGCTGGAAGCCAAGCGTCGTAAGATCACTCAGGGCGACGATCTGGCCCCGGGCGTGCTGAAAATCGTCAAGGTTTATCTGGCCGTTAAGCGTCAGATCCAACCGGGTGACAAGATGGCGGGCCGCCACGGTAACAAGGGTGTTATCTCCAAGATCAACCCGATCGAAGATATGCCTTACGATGAAAACGGCACGCCGGTAGACATCGTACTGAACCCGCTGGGCGTACCATCACGTATGAACATCGGTCAGATCCTGGAAACCCACCTGGGTATGGCTGCGAAAGGCATCGGTGAGAAAATCAACCAGATGCTGAAGCAGCAGCAGGAAGTGGCCAAGCTGCGTGAGTTCATCCAGAAGGCCTACGATCTGGGCGACGACGTTTGCCAGAAAGTTGACCTGAACACCTTCAGCGACGACGAAGTGCTGCGTCTGGCAGAGAACCTGAAAAAAGGTATGCCGATCGCAACGCCGGTGTTTGACGGTGCGAAAGAGACTGAAATCAAGAAGCTGCTGGAAATGGGCGGTATCCCGACCTCCGGTCAGATCACGCTGTTCGATGGCCGTACCGGTGAGCAATTCGAGCGCCAGGTTACTGTCGGCTATATGTACATGCTGAAACTGAACCACTTGGTTGACGATAAAATGCACGCCCGTTCAACCGGTTCTTACAGCTTGGTTACTCAGCAACCTCTGGGTGGTAAAGCGCAGTTCGGTGGTCAACGCTTCGGTGAGATGGAAGTGTGGGCACTGGAAGCATACGGCGCGGCTTATACCCTGCAGGAAATGCTCACCGTTAAGTCGGATGACGTTAACGGCCGTACCAAGATGTACAAAAACATCGTGGATGGCGACCACCGGATGGAGCCAGGCATGCCGGAATCCTTCAACGTACTGTTGAAAGAAATCCGCTCGCTCGGCATCAACATCGAACTGGAAGACGAGTAATCGTCATTCCGGCTCAGGCTCCCCGCCTAAGGGAGCCTGAGGGTGGTTGTTCAGGTCACACGGGTACCTACTGCGGTTGTGGGTACCCAACAGGTTTAACTCCGACAGGAGCCAATCCGTGAAAGACTTATTGAAGTTTCTGAAAGCGCAAACTAAGACCGAAGAGTTTGATGCGATCAAGATTGCTCTGGCTTCGCCAGACATGATCCGTTCGTGGTCGTTCGGTGAAGTTAAGAAGCCGGAAACCATTAACTACCGTACGTTCAAACCAGAGCGTGACGGCCTTTTCTGCGCCCGTATCTTCGGGCCGGTAAAAGATTACGAGTGCCTGTGCGGTAAGTACAAGCGCTTGAAACACCGCGGCGTGATCTGTGAGAAGTGCGGCGTTGAAGTGACCCAGACCAAAGTGCGTCGTGAGCGCATGGGCCACATCGAGCTGGCTTCGCCGACCGCGCACATCTGGTTCCTGAAATCGCTGCCATCCCGCATCGGTTTGCTGCTGGATATGCCGCTGCGTGACATCGAACGCGTACTGTACTTCGAATCCTATGTGGTGGTCGAAGGCGGTATGACCAACCTCGAGCGCCGTCAGATCCTGACCGAAGAGCAGTATCTGGACGCGCTGGAAGAGTTCGGTGACGAATTCGACGCCAAGATGGGTGCGGAAGCTATTCAGGCCCTGTTGAAAAACATGGATCTGGAAGCCGAGTGCGAGCAGCTGCGTGAAGAGCTGAACGAAACCAACTCCGAAACCAAGCGCAAGAAGCTGACCAAGCGTATCAAGCTGCTGGAAGCGTTCGTACAGTCTGGTAACAAGCCAGAGTGGATGATCCTGACCGTGCTGCCGGTACTGCCGCCGGATCTGCGCCCGCTGGTTCCGCTGGATGGCGGTCGTTTCGCGACGTCGGATCTGAACGATCTGTATCGCCGCGTGATCAACCGTAACAACCGTCTGAAACGCCTGCTGGATCTGGCTGCGCCTGACATCATCGTGCGCAACGAAAAGCGTATGCTGCAAGAAGCGGTAGACGCCCTGCTGGATAACGGCCGTCGCGGTCGTGCCATCACCGGTTCCAACAAACGTCCTCTGAAATCTTTGGCCGACATGATCAAAGGTAAGCAGGGTCGTTTCCGTCAGAACCTGCTCGGTAAGCGTGTTGACTACTCAGGCCGTTCCGTCATCACCGTAGGTCCATACCTGCGTCTGCATCAGTGCGGTCTGCCTAAAAAGATGGCGCTGGAGCTGTTCAAACCGTTCATCTACGGCAAGTTGGAGCTGCGTGGCCTGGCCACCACCATCAAAGCCGCCAAGAAAATGGTTGAGCGTGAAGAAGCCGTCGTTTGGGATATCCTGGACGAAGTGATCCGCGAACACCCGGTACTGCTGAACCGTGCACCAACCCTGCACCGTTTGGGTATCCAGGCGTTTGAACCGGTTCTGATCGAAGGTAAAGCGATCCAGCTGCACCCGCTGGTTTGTGCGGCCTATAACGCCGACTTCGATGGTGACCAGATGGCTGTTCACGTACCGCTGACGCTGGAAGCCCAGCTGGAAGCGCGTGCGCTGATGATGTCCACCAACAACATCCTGTCCCCAGCGAACGGCGAGCCAATCATCGTTCCTTCTCAGGACGTTGTACTGGGTCTGTACTACATGACCCGCGACTGTGTTAACGCCAAGGGCGAAGGCATGGTGCTGAACGGTTCCAAAGAAGCTGAGCGTGTTTACCGCGCCGGCCTGGCGTCTCTGCATGCGCGCGTTAAAGTGCGTATCACCGAAGACGTCAAAAACGCCGAAGGCGAATGGACTTCTCAGACCAGCATCATCGACACCACCATCGGCCGCGCCATCCTGTGGATGATCGTACCGAAAGGTCTGCCGTACTCGATCGTTAACCAGCCTTTGGGCAAGAAAGCGATCTCCAAGATGCTGAACACCTGTTACCGCATCCTGGGCCTGAAGCCGACCGTTATCTTTGCTGACCAGATCATGTACACCGGTTTTGCTTACGCAGCCCGTTCCGGCGCTTCCGTAGGTATCGACGACATGGTTATCCCGGCCAAGAAAGCGGAGATCATCGAAGAAGCGGAAACCGAAGTTGCCGAGATCCAGGAGCAGTTCCAGTCTGGTCTGGTTACCGCCGGCGAACGCTACAACAAAGTGATCGATATCTGGGCTGCAGCGAACGAACGCGTTGCGAAAGCGATGATGGAAAACCTGTCGGTAGAAGACGTGGTTAACCGTGACGGCGAAGTGGAACAGCAAGTTTCCTTCAACAGCATCTTTATGATGGCCGACTCCGGTGCGCGTGGTTCCGCCGCTCAGATTCGTCAGCTGGCCGGTATGCGTGGTCTGATGGCGAAGCCGGACGGCTCCATCATCGAAACGCCAATCACCGCGAACTTCCGTGAAGGTCTGAACGTACTCCAGTACTTCATCTCCACCCACGGTGCTCGTAAAGGTCTGGCGGATACCGCACTGAAAACCGCGAACTCCGGTTATCTGACCCGTCGTCTGGTTGACGTGGCGCAGGATCTGGTGGTGACCGAAGACGACTGTGGCACCCACGACGGCATCCTGATGACTCCGGTTATCGAAGGTGGCGACGTGAAAGAGCCACTGCGTGAACGCGTTCTGGGCCGTGTGACGGCAGAAGACGTCCTCAAGCCGGGTACGGCGGACATTCTGGTGCCACGCAACACCCTGCTGAACGAGAAGGCGTGTGACCTGTTGGAAGAGAACTCTGTCGACAGCGTTAAAGTCCGTTCCGTGGTGAGCTGTGAAACCGACTTTGGTGTGTGTGCAAACTGCTACGGTCGCGACCTGGCACGTGGCCACATCATCAACAAAGGTGAAGCCATCGGCGTTATCGCGGCACAGTCCATCGGTGAGCCGGGTACACAGCTGACGATGCGTACGTTCCACATCGGTGGTGCGGCATCTCGTGCGGCTGCTGAATCCAGCATCCAGGTGAAAAACAAGGGTAGCCTCAAGCTGAGCAACGCGAAGTTCGTTATGAACGCCGCAGGCAAGCTGGTGATCACCTCGCGTAACACCGAACTGAAACTGATCGACGAATTCGGCCGTACCAAAGAAAGCTACAAGGTGCCTTACGGTGCCGTGATGGGCAAAGGCGACGGTGAAGAAGTTAACGGCGGCGAAACCGTTGCTAACTGGGATCCGCACACCATGCCGGTCATCAGTGAAGTCAGCGGCTTCATTCGCTTCGCGGACATGGTTGACGGCCAGACCATTACTCGCCAGACCGACGAACTGACCGGTTTGTCTTCTCTGGTCGTTCTGGACAGCGCAGAGCGTACCGGTAGCGGTAAAGACCTGCGTCCGGCACTGAAAATCGTTGACGCTCAGGGCGAAGACGTATTGATCCCAGGCACCGATATGCCTGCTCAATACTTCCTGCCGGGCAAAGCGATCGTTCAGCTGGAAGACGGCATTCAGATCGGTGCGGGTGATACCCTGGCGCGTATTCCTCAGGAATCCGGCGGTACCAAGGATATTACCGGTGGTCTGCCGCGCGTTGCCGACCTGTTCGAAGCACGTCGTCCGAAAGAGCCGGCAATCCTGGCTGAAATCAGCGGGATTATCTCGTTCGGTAAAGAGACCAAAGGCAAACGTCGCCTGGTGATCTCTCCGCTGGACGGCAGCGACGCTTACGAAGAGATGATTCCGAAATGGCGTCAGCTCAACGTGTTCGAAGGCGAAGTGGTGGAACGTGGTGACGTCGTTTCCGACGGCCCAGAGTCTCCGCACGACATTCTGCGTCTGCGTGGTGTGCATGCGGTTACCCGCTACATCACCAACGAAGTGCAGGAAGTTTACCGTCTGCAAGGCGTTAAGATTAACGATAAGCACATCGAAGTTATCGTTCGTCAGATGCTGCGTAAAGGCACCATCGTTAGCGCTGGTGGCTCCGAGTTCCTGGAAGGCGAGCAGGCTGAAGTGTCTCGCGTCAAGATTGCCAACCGTCAGCTGGAAGCTGAAGGTAAAATCGCGGCAACCTTCTCGCGCGATCTGCTGGGTATCACCAAGGCTTCCTTGGCGACCGAGTCCTTCATCTCCGCTGCATCGTTCCAGGAAACGACGCGCGTTCTGACCGAAGCTGCCGTAGCCGGCAAGCGTGATGAACTGCGTGGCCTGAAAGAGAACGTCATCGTGGGCCGTCTGATCCCAGCCGGTACCGGTTACGCTTATCATCAGGATCGCATGCGTCGTCGTGCTCAGGGTGAAGCGCCGGTTGTTCCGCAAGTCAGCGCGGAAGAAGCGACGGCTAACCTGGCCGAGCTGCTCAACGCAGGCCTGGGCGGCAGCGACGACGAGTAATCGTCATCCGCGCCGCGGGCCCGGCATGCCGGGCCCATCGCCAGATAAACCGCTCCCTCGGGGGCGGTTTTTTTTCGCCTCATGCCGGGGCCAAGCAAACTTTGCTACTATGGTTACAGCAGAAATTGACCGGCGCTTTTTACCAAACAACCAAGGACAGTGCGAACATGGACAGCCTCATTACCTTCGAAAAATTGACGGCGCAACACCTGCCTTACCTGTATGAGATCCGCTTTTCCGTTGAAGAAAACCTGCTGCACCCGCATCAGATCCAGTACCTGCAGCGTAAACAGGCGCTGGAGGACATCAACCAGGGCGGCGGCTGGATCTGCAAGCATGGCGACGACTATGCCGGCGTTGGCTTCGGGCTATTCATCCCTGAACCGCTGATCGGCGGTCTGTTCGTGAAGCCGGAATACCAGTCGAAGGGGATCGGCTCCGCCTTGCTGGCCCGGGTCACTCACTGGATGTTTGAGCACGGCGCCGAAGCGATCCACTTAACCACCGATCCTGGCTCCAAAGCCGAAGGCTTTTATCAACATCACGGCTGGGCCGTGGTCGGGCAGGATGAGTTCGGCCAGGCCGAACTGGTGAAACGTAAAGAGGGTGAATAATGACAATCAAAGGATTGATGACGTTACTGCTGCTTTCGCTGTTCAGTGCACCGTTGTATGCGGCCGTTGACTATTTTTACCTGAAACCGCTCGACGGCGAGAAGATCAAGATAACCCGGCAGATGCTGGAGGCGATGCCGGCGCACACGATTAAAACCTCGACCAATTTCACCCCGGAAGATACGTTCACCGGCGTTGAGTTTGCCGAGCTGGTGAAAGCCTATCACCTGAAAGGCCAGTCGGTGCGCGCTTTCGCCTGGGACGATTACTCCTACTCGATGCCGATAGACGAGATGATTAAATACCGCGTGATCGTCGCCTATCAGCGCGGTGGCAAGCCGATCGACGTTGGGGAGCTGGGGCCGTTCGCCATTATTTATCCGCGCGATGGCTACGCCGAGCTGAATAACCTGGATGTGAATGCGAAAACCGTCTGGCAAGTTAAACGGCTGGAGCTGAAATAAGATGAGCAAAAAACTGATCGGTACTCTTATCGCGTTGGTTGCCATCTTCTCCTTATTGATTTTGTTGATTGCCATTAACTTCGGCGGCGTAAAAGAGCGCTACAAGCAAATCGAGCCCAATCTGGACAACTACTCGGTGGCCGAGATCCTTTTTCTGGCGTTTGAAAGGACCAAAACCGCGCTGCTGCTCAGTGAAAACAACGACTACGACGCCTTCCAGATCAAAAAGAAAATCTTCTACTCGAAGATTCAGATCCTGGAGAGCCGTTCGACCTTCAGCAACTCTTTTTATTACGACGACGAGTTCATCAAGAATGTTGCGCTGCTGAAGCAGCAGTACCGCACGTTGGACGATCTCTCCGCCGGCTTGCTGGTGGGGCAGAAAAACAAGGCGGACATTCTCTCTTATATGGATGAGATTGAGGGTACGCTGGTCGATATCCAGGAAATTATTTATCGGATACAGATTAAAAACTTTACCGAAGTGAAAGGCATCATTCAGGACAACTCGAGTAAAGCCGAGATGTTCGCCATCTTTTCGCTGATTTTGGTGTTCCTGATGATGTTTCTGGTGCTGAGGAATGCCTTCTCGTTGAAAGAGATCATCAAGAACAAGAACATCTTCATTTCTTCCATCTACCACGAGATCGCCGGCTCGACCCAGGCCATCGTCATTGCCGCAGATATCATGGAACACGAGCTGGCGCAGGAAGAGTTGAAAAAAGAAGCCCGCCTAATCTCCTATCACGGTAATAAGATCGCCGAGCAAACGCGCGAGGTGATGGATTATTCTCGGCTTGAGATGGGAGAAGTTAAAATCAATATTTCCACCTTCCGGCTGAATGAGGTGGTGGACGATGCCGTAACCGGCATCGGCGCCGGGCGCGGCAATCGCCTCGTGATTCACCGTTCGTCTTATGCCGGCCTGATTGCTTCTGATAAATACAAGCTCTACCGAATATTGGCCAACCTGCTCAGCAACGCGGACAAATTTACCCACCGGGGCGTGGTTACCCTCAATGTGAAGCTGTGCCACGGCAATCTGTATTTGCGGGTGAAAGATACCGGCATCGGGTTTAACGTCGATAACCTGGATCGGTTATATAAGGCGTTCAATCAGGGGGTCGAAAGGGAAACGCGGCAGGGGTTGGGGCTGGGGCTGACCATTATCAAAAATTACGTCACGACGATGAAAGGCACCATTAAAGCCAAATCCGTCGAAGGAGTGGGCTCATCGTTTTTGATCCGCATCCCGGTCAAACTAATTAAAGAATAGGTTCGACAGCAGCAGCGAGGAGATAATCAGCGGCTTGGTCGGTTTTTCCACCAGGTGCACGTCATAGTGCAGGATCATATCGCCGATGTTTTTCTCGTAGTGATTCAGCTGGCCGGTCAGAATAATAATGCGGGCGTGCGGATCGAGAACGTCTTTAATTTTTTTCACGACGCGTTCGGAGGTTTCGCCGAAATCCAACAGCCAGTCCAGAATAAACGCCTCAAAGGACTGCTGTTCCAGCGCGGCCAGCATGGCGTCCGCCGTCTGAAAGGTCTCAGTCTCGATGCCGTATCGGCTGGCGATCTTCTTCAACAGTTCGAGAATATCGCCGTCATTATCCAGGATCGCGATACGCGGGGCCGGCAGGAAGTCTATCTTGTTGACTTTGTACAGCGGCGCACCGGCGGCATGTTCCCGATTGGTGCTGATGATAAAAAGATCGTCTTTTTTGTAGGCGTAGGTTTCGTCGTTGTCCGCTTGCGTGACCGGGCACTCGTCGACCTCAATGTTGCAGCGCTTGTGAATGCTGTTCATGATAAAGACGCCGTTATGCGTCCTTTGGCCGGCAAAGGGCTCGTTGAAATACTGGAAAACCTTTTTGACTTCATCGAGGGTGATGCCTCTTTTGCCATCCAGTTTCTGTTTGGCGCTGTTGTACTGAAGGTTCAGTATGTTGGCCATCGTGGAGGCATGCTTTCTGTCGCCAACTCCTTTCAGAGTGAGCAACGCGCTGATTGCATCGATGTAATTGGGCGTTTTCTTCATGACAACCTTGGCTTTTTTGATGTTGACCGCAAGCGCTGAAAAACCTGCGCAAGAACCCGTGCTGGATTATAGATGATGCCCCGGAGCTTGCGGCGATATCAGTTTGATTTTCCTTGGCAAACTCAGAACACACTCGATACTAAATAAAAAAACACTCAAAAGACATTCACATTTAACCGTTTATGTGGTTAATTAGCGCACATACTGTGTGATTCGCGTCCTGGGGGGGTGCCAGTCTCACAAAATAAACCGCCTGCTCTTGTCCGTAAGCAGGGAGCAGGCGGCAAAAAGATCCGCGGCCAACACCAGGGCCATTGGCAGCACCGGGGATGACGACTCGAACCTCTCTTCGTCGCTGTACCTTCTTTTTTCCTCTTTCCCCACTTTTCTGCCGCAACAGCGTCCTATGCGTCTCACCGCTGAGTGAGTGCCGAGCACCGCTAGGCCACAGTCCTTTAGCCGACAAGACAACCTGTCCGTACACCCTTACAGGCCGCGATACGCCATATGCGCATTGCCGCGGACGAGGGCCCGGTGTCGCGCAAGAGAATCTCCGGCGCGATCCGGGATGGGATAAGGCGGGGCCATCGAGAGGGAGACGGCCCCGGCCGGCGCCGGGTTTGGCGGTCGGCAAGGTCACTATAGCCGGCGGGTCTGCCGGCGCCAGCGCCACCGTTCGGCATTGCGCGGCCGTTCCAGCGTTTTCTTCACGCGGCGGTAAACGTTGCCGCTTATTGCGCGCTGCGTCCCAGATAATCGTCCCAGTCTTTCCACACCGGCTGCAGCCCGGCATTGCTGATGGCCTCGGCGACCTGCTGCGGCGAGCGGCCGTCGTGCGGCTCGAACTGTTCCAACTCCGGCGGTACGTCGTCGGCATAGCCGCCGGGCTGCGTCTTGGATCCGGCGCTGACGCTGTTGATCGCCACCGGGATCATATGATCGCGGAAGTACGGCGACTCACGCGTAGACAGCGACAGCTCAACGTCCGGCGCGAACAGCCGGAAGGCGCAGATCAGCTGCACCAGCTGAGGCTCGCTCATGATCGACGCCGGCTCAATGCCGCCGGCGCAGGGGCGCAGACGCGGGAACGAGATCGAGTAGCGGCTCTGCCAGTAAGTTTGCTGCAGGTAGAACAGATGTTCCGCCAGCAGGTAGCAGTCGGTGCGCCAACTGTTGGACAGGCCGATCAACGCGCCGAGGCCGATCTTGTCGATCCCGGCGCGCCCCAGGCGATCCGGCGTGGCCAGACGCCAATGGAAATCCTGCTTCTGGCCGCGCACATGGTGCTGCAGATAGGTGGCAGGATGGTAGGTTTCCTGATAGACCAGCACGCCGTCCAGGCCCAGCGTTTTCAGTTCGGCGTACTCGTCCTGCGCCAGCGGCTGCACTTCCATCATCAGCGAGCTGAAGTGGCGGCGGATCGCCGGAATGTGCTGACGGAAATAGTCCATGCCGACCTTGGTCTGATGCTCGCCGGTGACCAGCAACAGGTGTTCGAACCCCAGCGCCTTGATGGCTTCGCACTCGCGTGCGATCTCCGCCGCATCGAGCGTTTTGCGCTTGATGCGGTTGCTCATCGAAAAACCGCAATAGGTGCAGTCGTTGGCACACAGGTTAGAGAGGTACAGCGGCACATAGAAGCTGACGACGTTGCCGAAGCGCTGACGGGTCAGCTGCTGCGCGCGCTGCGCCAGCGGTTCCAGATACGGCGCGGCGGCGGGGGAGATCAGCGCCATAAAGTCGTCGCGCGTCAGCTTGTCGGTGTTCAACGCGCGTTCCACGTCGCGTGCGGTTTTGCCGTTGATGCGCAGCGTAATGTCGTCCCAATCCAGCTGTTGCCAGCGGCTACTGAAATCGTCGCCCATCACTGTGCCTCCTCTGGCTGGCTGAGGAAGGCGGTCAGCGGGCTTGAGGCGGCCGCACCGCGCTGGCTAGCGCCCAATCCGGCGCTGTGCGCCAGCTCGCCGGCCTCCAGCGCCAGGCGAAACGCCCGCGCCATTTGCACTGGGTCGCGCGCCACGGCGATGGCGGTATTCACCAGCACCGCGTCGGCGCCCAGTTCCATCGCTTCCAGCGCGTGGCTCGGCGCGCCGATGCCGGCGTCGACCACCACCGGCACCTTGGCCTGCTCGATGATGATCTCGAGGAAGTCACGGGTGCGCAGACCGCGGTTGGAGCCGATAGGGGCGCCGAGCGGCATCACCGCCGCGCAACCCACCTCTTCCAGCCGTTTGCACAGCACCGGATCGGCGCCGCAGTAGGGCAGCACCACAAAACCGTCTTTCACCAGCGTTTCCGCCGCCTTCAGCGTTTCTATCGGATCCGGCAGCAGGTATTTCACATCGGGATGGATCTCCAGCTTCACCCAGTGGGTGCCGAGCGCTTCACGCGCCAGCCGGGCGGCGAACACCGCTTCGGCGGCGGTTTTGGCGCCGGAGGTGTTGGGCAGCAGCCGGGCGCCCAACTGCTGCAGCGGCGCCAAAATGGCGTCGTTGCCGCCGCGCAGATCGACGCGCTTCATGGCCATGGTCACCAGCTGTGAGCCGGAGGCCGCCAGCGCCTCCAGCATTAACGCCGGGGTGGCGAACTTGCCGGTGCCGGTGAACAGGCGCGAGGTAAAAGTGGTATCGGCGATTTTCAGCATGTCAGCCTCCGGCGATCGCTTGAAACAGCAAAATGTCGTCACCGTCCTGCACCTGATGGTCGGCCCAGTCGGCGCGCGGGATGATGGTTTGATTGATTGCCAGCGCGGTGCCCGGCTGGTGGCGTTCCAGCTGGGTCAGCAGGGCGGCGACGCTGAGCGGCTGCGCCAGCTCCAGCGGTTGGTCGTTCAGACGGATCTTCATGCCGCGCCTCCGCATACCGGGCAGGCGCGGGCCTGGCTCAGTTGCAGCGTGCTCCAGCTCTGCTGCTTGCCGTCGAACAGCCGCAGTTTACCGCTGAGGGAGGAAGGCATGCCGGCCAACATTTTGATGGCCTCCAGCGCTTGCAGAGTACCGATCACGCCCACCACCGGGCCGAGCACCCCGGCGGTGCGGCAGTTGCGCTGCGGCTCTTCCTGATCCGGGTACAGGCAGGCGTAGCAGCCGTGCGCATAGGGCGGCTCGAGCACCAGCAGCTGGCCACTGAAACCGACCGCGCTGCCGCTGATCAGCGGCTTGGCGGCGGCGATGCAGGCGGCATTGACCTCATGACGGGTCGCCATATTGTCGCAGCAGTCCAGCACCAGATCGGCGCGGGCGACCGCGTCGCGCAGCGCTTGCCCCTGCAGCCGCTGCGCCAGCGGGATGGATTCCACCAACGGGTTCAGCGCCTGCAGATGGCGTTGCGCCAGCGCCGCCTTGCCGGTGGCGGTATCGGCGCTGCGGTAGAGGATCTGCCGCTGCAGGTTGGTGATGTGCAGCTGGTCGTCGTCGGCCAACAGCAGCGTGCCGACGCCGGCGGCGGCCAGATACAGCGAAGCCGGGGAACCGAGCCCGCCCAAACCGACGATCAGCACCGTAGCGCGCTTGAGCCTCTCCTGGCCTTCCGGGCCGACGTCCTCCAGCAGCAGCTGGCGGCTGTAGCGCAGGAATTCCTGATCGTTAAGCATCGTTCGGATCCTCGCCTTCGATCAGCCGCAGCAGCTCGGCCGTCGCCGCACGCCAGTCCGGCGCCTGGGTGATGGCGCTGACCACCGCCACGCTGCCGACGCCGCACGCCAGCACCGCCGGTACGCGATCGATGCTGATCCCGCCGATCGCCACCGTCGGGTAATCCGCCAGGCCGGCGATGTGGCGTTTCAACTCCGTCAGCCCCTGCGGCGCCGAAGGCATGTCTTTGGTTTGGGTGGGGAAGATGTGCCCCAACGCGATGTAGGACGGTTTCACCGCCAGCGCGCGCGCCAGCTCCGCGTCGTCATGGGTGGACACGCCCAGCCGCAGCCCGGCGCGGTGAATGGCCGCCAGATCGGTGGTATCGAGATCTTCCTGGCCCAGATGTACGCCGTAGGCGCCGTGCTTGATCGCCAGCCGCCAATAGTCGTTGATGAACAGCCGCGCTTGATAACGCTGGCCCAGTGCGATGGCGGCAGCGATGTCCTCTTCGACCTGCTCATCCGGCAGATCCTTGATGCGCAGCTGGATCGTGGTGACGCCGGCCTCCAGCAGACGAGCGATCCATTCCACGCTGTCGACGACCGGGTAAAGCCCCAGTTTGTGGGGCGTAGCCGGGAAGGGGGTCGTGATATCAGTCATTGCTTGTCTCCTCTTGCAGGGTGCCGGCGCTGTGATACAGCTCGCTGCCGCGGGCGCGGAACTCGGCGGACATTTTCTCCATGCCGGTCAGCTGCACTTCGATCGGCTTGGCGGCTTCCTGGGCGGCGGCGTAGTTGCGCACCTCCTGCGAAATCTTCATCGAGCAGAATTTCGGCCCGCACATCGAGCAGAAGTGGGCGACCTTGCCGGATTCCTGCGGCAGGGTTTCGTCGTGATAGGCGCGCGCGGTGGCCGGATCGAGCGCCAGATTGAACTGATCTTCCCAGCGGAATTCGAAACGTGCCTTGGACATGGCGTTATCGCGGATCTGCGCGCCCGGATGGCCTTTGGCCAGATCGGCGGCGTGAGCGGCGATCTTGTAGGTGATCAGGCCCTGCTTGACGTCTTCTTTGTTCGGCAGGCCGAGGTGTTCTTTCGGCGTGACGTAACACAGCATGGCGCAGCCGAACCAGCCGATCATTGCCGCGCCGATGCCGGAGGTGAAATGGTCATAGCCCGGGGCGATATCGGTGGTCAGCGGGCCGAGGGTGTAGAACGGCGCTTCGTGGCAGTGTTCCAGTTCTTCGGTCATGTTGCGGCGGATCATCTGCATTGGCACGTGGCCCGGGCCTTCGATCATCACCTGCACGTCGTATTCCCAGGCGATTTTGGTCAGCTCGCCCAGTGTATGCAGCTCGGCGAACTGGGCTTCGTCGTTGGCGTCCTGAATCGAGCCGGGGCGCAGGCCGTCGCCGAGCGACAGCGAAACGTCGTAGGCGGCGCAGATCTCGCAGATTTCACGGAAATGCTGATAGAGGAAGTTTTCCTGATGGTGCGACAGACACCATTTGGCCATGATTGAGCCGCCGCGCGACACGATGCCGGTCAGGCGTTTGGCGGTCATCGGCACGTAGCGCAGCAGCACGCCGGCGTGGATGGTGAAGTAATCGACCCCTTGCTCCGCCTGTTCCAGCAGCGTATCGCGGAACATCGCCCAGGTGAGGTTTTCCGCTACGCCGTTGACCTTCTCCAGCGCCTGGTAGATCGGCACGGTGCCGATGGGCACCGGGCTGTTGCGCAGGATCCACTCGCGGGTTTCGTGAATATAGCGGCCGGTAGAGAGATCCATCACGGTGTCCGCGCCCCAGCGGGTGGACCACACCAGCTTCTCCACCTCTTCTTCGATCGACGACGTGACCGCCGAGTTGCCGATATTGGCATTCACCTTCACCAGGAAATTGCGGCCGATGATCATCGGCTCCGCCTCCGGATGGTTGATGTTGGCGGGAATGATGGCGCGGCCGGCGGCCACTTCCTGACGCACGAACTCCGGCGTGATGTTGTCCGGCAGGTTGGCGCCCCAGCTTTGGCCCGGATGCTGGTGGCGCAGCACCTCGCCGCGAATGCGCTCGCGCCCCATGTTTTCACGGATGGCGATGAACTCCATCTCTGGGGTGACGATACCGGCGCGGGCATAGTGCAGCTGGGTCACGCACTTGCCCGGCAGCGCCCTGCGCGGCAGCGGCAGATGTTCGAAGCGCAGGTGATCCAGTCCTTCGTCCGCCAGCCGCTGTTGGGTAAAGCCGGAACTGGCGCCGCTTAGGGTGGCGGTATCGCCGCGCGCGTCGATCCAGCCGGCGCGCAGCTTGGCCAGGCCGGCGTGCACGTCGAGCTCGGCCTGCGGATCGCCGTAGGGGCCGGCGGTGTCATACACCGGGATCGCCTCGTTGGGTTCATACTGTGGGTTGTCTTTGCTGCCGCCGAGCAGGGTCGGGCTGAGCTGAATTTCGCGCATCGGCACCTGGATATCGCTGCGCGAGCCCTGGAGATAGATGCGGCGTGAGTTCGGGAAAGCCATGCCTTGCAGGGTGTCGATAAACTGCTGGGCGGCTTCGCGTTGCGCTTTACGGGCGCGCGGTGGATTAACGTTAGACATAGCAAGTTCCTACCAGTGTGTTGGGTTGGGAAAGTTGCTTGTCTGGAGCTCGGAGGGAGTAATGATGGTGGCCGATAAGGCAGGGCGCCCGCAAGGGGAAGGCCGTGCCTGTGGCGATAGATTACTCTTGTTCCCTTCGCGGGTATTAACCCGATCAGGTTCCGCGGATCCCGAATTAACGGTCTCAGCCTGGCTGATTCGATGAACAAATCAGGCGCTAGGCACTCCGACAAGATGCCCCCCAGTATAGGAGGGATAAGAAAAAAAACTATAAAATTTTAACGTGCGGGATCCAGCGCCTGGTCCGGCAGCGGTTGCTGCGCGGCCTCCGCTTCCAGCTGGATCAGCTTATCTTCCAGCGCAAAGCGCGCCGCCAGCGTTTCGCCGATATCCGACAAGGCCTGGTGGAATTCCAGACAAACCTCCTGATCGATATCCACTTCGGTATAGCGATCGTGGAACGCCATGATCTGTTCGGTATTGGCCCACAGCTTGGGGTAGATGTTCACCGCCAGCGACATTTTCGGACTGGCTGCGCCTTCCACTTGTTTGATAATTCTGTCATAGATATGAAAATGCCCTGCGGAGAGGTAATCCACCAGGTTGTGGCAAAAGTTCTCCAGCGCTTTTTCATTCAGCGGCGTATGCTTTTCTTTATTCGGTTTGAGGCCTACCAGCGTGCAGTAGGCGACCAGCAACTGTTTGCGGGCCTGAAGCCATTGATCAACTAATTCATTACTACCGCCAACGCGCTGAGTCAGCCTTTCCAAACGGTTGAGCATGTTTGACTCCGTGTAAGTAATAAAAGTAACCGGTAAGTTATTAAAATGTAACAAAGCCGATTTGTAGAGTGCCAGTGAAGCTGAGGTTGTGCAACAACGATATGGAACTTGCATTAACGGGCAATGAAAACGGCTGGTGGATCGTCAGCCATGAAAGCAAACTTTGGTTACCGAACGGTGAATTGCCGTCGGGGACGGCCGCCGCCCTCGGGCTGCAGGGCCACATGGCGCGCACCATCGGTGAATGGGAGGGCGCGCCGGTTTGGCTGGTGCGCCAGGCGATGCCGCGGGAGATGGGATCGGTGCGTCAGCTGTTGGAGCAGGATCGCGGTCTGTTCCAGCTTGCCGGGCGCGGCGTGCAGCTGGCGGATTTCTACCGCTCTCATCGCTACTGCGGCTATTGCGGCCATGAAATGCACCTCAGCCGCACCGAAAGCGCCTGTCTGTGCGGCCACTGCAAAGAGCGGTACTACCCGCAGATTGCACCCTGCGTGATCGTCGCCATTCGGCGTGACGATCAGATCCTGCTGGCGCAACACGTGCGCCATCGTGGTGGCATCCACACGGTGCTGGCCGGCTTCGTCGAAGTGGGCGAAACGCTGGAGCAGGCGGTGGCGCGCGAAGTGATGGAAGAGAGCAATATTGAAATCAAGAACCTGCGCTACGTCACTTCACAACCGTGGCCGTTCCCGCACTCGCTGATGATGGCCTTTATGGCCGATTACCATCAGGGTGACATTCGCCACGATCCCAAGGAGCTGCTCAACGCCGGTTGGTATCGCTACGACCAGCTGCCGCTGTTGCCGCCGCCCGGCACCGTGGCGCGCCGGTTGATTGAGGACACCGTGGCGCTGTGCCGGGCAGAATAATGTACAATGGCCGGCAGATTATTAAGGGAGCCCCATAAATGACTGAGTTGAAGAACGATCGCTACCTGCGCGCGCTGTTGCGCCAGCCGGTGGATGTGACCCCCGTATGGATGATGCGCCAGGCCGGTCGTTATTTACCGGAGTACAAGGCGACCCGCGCCCAGGCCGGTGATTTCATGTCGCTGTGCAAGAACGCGGAGCTGGCCTGCGAGGTCACGCTGCAGCCGCTGCGCCGCTATGCGCTGGACGCCGCCATCCTGTTCTCCGACATTCTCACCATTCCCGACGCCATGGGGCTCGGCCTGTACTTTGAAGCTGGCGAAGGCCCGCGTTTCAGCTCCCCCGTGACCTGCCGCGCCGACGTCGACAAGCTGCCGGTGTTCGATCCGGAAGTGGAGTTGGGCTATGTGATGAACGCGGTGCGCACCATTCGCCGCGAGCTGAAGGGCGAAGTGCCGCTGATCGGCTTCTCCGGCAGCCCGTGGACGCTGGCGACTTATATGGTCGAAGGCGGCAGCAGCAAAGCCTTCACCAAG
This sequence comes from Serratia sp. CY84636, assembly GCF_052166245.1. Classification (NCBI taxonomy): domain Bacteria; kingdom Pseudomonadati; phylum Pseudomonadota; class Gammaproteobacteria; order Enterobacterales; family Yersiniaceae; genus Serratia; species Serratia sp. CY84636. The sequence continues at coordinate 6,545 of NZ_JBJNOX010000021.1, read as the reverse complement.
CTGAAGAAGATGATGTATGCCGAACCGGCCACGCTGCACCTGTTGCTGGACAAGCTGGCGGACAGCGTGATCCTGTACCTCAATGCCCAGATTAAAGCCGGCGCGCAGTCGGTGATGGTGTTCGACACCTGGGGCGGCGTACTGACCGGGCGCGATTATCGCGAGTTCTCTTTGCACTACATGCACAAGATCGTCGACGGGCTGCTGCGTGAAAACGACGGTCGCCGCGTGCCGGTGACGCTGTTCACCAAAGGCGGCGGGCAGTGGCTGGAGGCGATGGCCGCCACCGGCTGCGATGCGCTGGGGCTGGATTGGACCACCGACATCGCCGACGCGCGTCGGCGCGTGGGCGACAAAGTGGCGCTGCAGGGCAATATGGATCCGTCGATGCTGTATGCCTCCCCGGCGCGCATCGCGGAAGAAGTGGAGACCATTCTGGCCGGTTTCGGCCACGGCAACGGCCATGTGTTCAACCTGGGCCACGGCATCCATCAGGATGTGCCGCCGGAGCACGCCGGCGCCTTCGTCGAGGCGGTACACGCGCACTCGGCGAAATACCACCGTTAAGGATCCGATGTGACCGATATGGCGGCCCTGCGCGCCGAACAGCTGCGGCGCGCGGCTGAAGTCATTCGCTACGACGATCTGCCGGCCGAACCGCCGGCTTTCATCGCCGGTGCCGACGTGGGCTTCGAACAAGAGGGGGCGGTGACACGCGCTGCCATCGCCATCCTGCGCTATCCGTCGCTGGAGCTGGTGGAGTATCAGGTGGCGCGCATCGCCACCGTCATGCCCTACATCCCGGGCTTCCTGTCGTTTCGCGAATATCCGGCGCTGTTGGCCGCCTGGGGGCTGCTGCAGCAGAAACCGGGGCTGATCTTCGTCGATGGGCATGGCATTTCGCATCCGCGGCGTCTCGGCGTCGCCAGCCATTTCGGTCTGCTGGTCGATGTGCCGACTATCGGCGTGGCCAAGAAGCGCCTGTGCGGCAAATTTGCGCCGCTGGACGCCGCCGTCGGCGCGCTGGCGCCGTTGGAAGATAAGGGTGAACAGCTGGGCTGGGTGTGGCGCAGCAAGGCGCGTTGCAACCCGCTGTTCATCTCTACCGGGCATCGCGTGGGCGCCGACAGCGCGCTGGCGTGGGTGCAACGCTGTATGGCGGGCTACCGTTTACCGGAGCCGACCCGCTGGGCCGACGCCATCGCATCGCGTCGTCCGGCGTTTCAGCGGTGGTTGCAGCAGCATCCGGAGGTGTCGCCATGAGCGATTTCGGGTACACTGCGCCGCAGATAACGCGTAAGAGAGTAAAGCATGCTACGTAACCCGATTCATTTACGCCTGGAACGGCTCGAGGCCTGGCAACATTTGACCTTTATGGCCAGTTTGTGCGAGCGTATGTACCCGAATTACCAGATGTTCTGCAAACAGACCGAGTTCGGCGATCCGGCGGTTTATCGCCGCATTCTGGATTTGGTGTGGGAAACGCTGGTAGTGAAGGATGCCAAGGTCAACTTCGACAGCCAGCTCGAGAAGTTGGAAGAGGCGATTCCGTCGGCGGAAGATTACGATCTTTACGGCGTTTACCCGGCAATTGATGCCTGTATCGCATTAGGGGAACTGATCCATTCGCGGCTCGGCGGGGAGACGCTGGAGCACGCCATCGCCATCAGCGAAACATCGATTCGCACCGTGGCGATGTTGGAAATGACCCAAGCCGGTAAGGAAATGACCGACGAAGAGTTGGAAAGTTTGCCTGCGGTAGAGGAAGAATGGGACATTCAATGGGAAATTTTCCGCCTGTTGGACGCCTGTGAAGAGCGCGATATAGACCTGATCAAGGGGCTGCGATCCGACCTGCGAGAGGCGGGTGTCAGCAACATCGGGATAAATTTAGCGCAATAAGGCAACAAAACGTGATTTAACGCCTGATTTGTCATGCCTTAAGGCTTCACATCCGCACCCTGTCTGGTCTACATTTGGGGGGCGTAAAAAAAGTGGCTATCGGTGCGTGTATGCAGGAGAGTGCTGTCAATCGGCATATCCGTCGCACTCGATGCTTTGCAAACGATAAACACACTGTAAGGATAACTTATGAACAAGACTCAACTGATTGATGTAATCGCGGACAAGGCTGACCTTTCCAAAGCACAAGCTAAACTGGCTCTGGAATCCACCCTGGCTGCTATTACTGAGTCTCTGAAAGAAGGTGATGCAGTACAATTGGTTGGCTTCGGTACTTTCAAAGTAAACCATCGTAGCGAGCGCACTGGCCGCAACCCGCAGACTGGCAAAGAAATCAAAATCGCAGCAGCCAACGTGCCTGCGTTCGTTTCTGGCAAAGCACTGAAAGACGCTGTTAAATAAGACCGCGCCTCGGTGAAAAGATTAAACAGAGGGGCGATGGCGCCCCTTTTGTTTACTCGTCGGGCGCTCATGGTCGTTGGCATCGCCGTCGGCCTGAGCGCTTGCAGTTCCCATTCCGATATTCCCAGCTTTACCGCCAGCGGCTTCGTGGCCGATCAGGGCGTGATACGCCTGTGGCGTAAAGACGATGAGCAACATCGTCCGCAGGTGTTGGTCAGCGTCTACAGCCCATACCGCGGTCCGGGTACCATCACCACGCTATACACCTATCAGGGCGACGTGCTGCGCCAAATCAAACGTAACGACGCCGATGGCGATCGCGACTCTATTCAACTGCGCTTTGCCGACGACGGCACGGTGAGCTTTATGCAGCGCCAGCTGGCGACACGCCGCGAACCGCTGACCCGCGATGAAATCGCCCTGTACCAATATCAGGCGCGGCGGATCCTCGAAGTGAGCAATGCGCTGCGCGCCGGCAAGGTGAAATTGCTGCAGGGGCATTGGATGCAGGGCGAGGTGCAAACCTGCGACGGCCAACGCATGAAACCGGGGCTGGATGCCGCCTCCATCGTCTGGATCGAGAAGCGTGCCCGCAGCAGCAGCCGGTCGGTGAGCGTTGCCTGGCTGGAAGCGCCCGAAGGCAGCGAACTGCTGCTGGTGGCGAACGACGACTTCTGCAGCTGGGAACCGAAAGAAGACCAGCTATAAAAAAGGCCCCGCGCTGCGGAGCCTCTCGTCATGACCTTATACGGTCAAATCACTTGCCGCGCGCAATCGCGCGATAACCGATGTCTTTGCGGCAGAAGCTGCCCGGCCACTCAATGCCTTCGGCCAGCTGGTAGGCACGTTGCTGCGCCTGCGCCACGGTGTCGCCCAGCGCGGTTACGCACAGCACGCGGCCGCCGCTGGTGACGACGTCATTGCCCTGCAGGCGTGTACCGGCATGGAAGACCTTACCGTCGGCGCTTTCCTGTTGCGGCAGCCCCTGGATCACCTCGCCGTTGCGATAGTCGCCAGGATAACCGCCGGCCGCCAGCACCACGCCGAGCGCAGGGCGTTCGTCCCAGTCAGAGCTTTTCTCGTTCAGGCGGCCTTCGGCACCCGCCAGGCACAGTTCCACCAGATCGGAGCGCAGGCGCAGCATGATGGGCTGGGTTTCCGGATCGCCAAAACGGCAGTTGAATTCGATCACCTTCGGCTGGCCGTCGGCGGCGATCATCAGGCCGGCGTACAGGAAGCCGACGTAGGTGTTGCCTTCCGCCGCCATGCCGCGCACCGTCGGCCAGATCACCTGGTCCATGGCGCGCCGGTGGATTTCGTCGGTCACGACCGGCGCCGGGGAGTAGGCCCCCATGCCGCCGGTGTTCGGGCCGGTATCGCCGTCGCCGACGCGTTTGTGGTCCTGGCTGGTGGCCATCGGCACCACGTTCTCGCCGTCGACCATCACGATGAAGCTGGCTTCTTCGCCGTCGAGGAACTCTTCCACCACGATGCGATGACCGGCGTCGCCGAAGGCGTTGCCGGCCAGCATGTCACGCACGGCTTCTTCCGCTTCCTGCAGCGTCATCGCGACGATCACGCCTTTACCGGCTGCCAGGCCATCGGCCTTGATGACGATCGGCGCGCCTTTGCGGCGCACATAGGCCAGTGCCGGCTCCACCTCGGTGAAGTTTTCATATTCGGCGGTCGGGATGCGGTGGCGCGCCAGGAAATCCTTGGTGAAGGCTTTGGAGCCTTCGAGCTGCGCGGCGGCCTGCGACGGGCCGAAGATTTTCAGGCCGGCGGCCTGGAAGGCGTCGACCACGCCGATCACCAGCGGCGCCTCCGGCCCGACGATGGTCAGACCGATGTCATGGCTCTGGGCGAAAGCGACCAGAGCAGGGATGTCGGTGGCGGCGATCGCCACGTTTTCCAGATTGGCTTCTAGCGCGGTGCCGGCATTGCCCGGCGCAACGTAGACTTTGTCCGCCAGCGGAGACTGGGCGGCTTTCCAGGCCAGCGCGTGTTCGCGCCCGCCGTTGCCGATAATCAAAATGTTCATCAGGGGCTCCACGAATGGCGTGCGCCGGAGCGCACGCGGCAAAAGGAATTAATGGCGGAAGTGACGCATGTCGGTAAAGATCATGGCGATGCCGTGTTCGTTGGCGGCGGCGATCACTTCGTCGTCGCGGATAGAGCCGCCCGGCTGGATCACGCAGGTAATGCCGACCGCCGCCGCGGCATCGATGCCGTCGCGGAACGGGAAGAAGGCATCGGAGGCCATGGCAGACCCTTTCACTTCCAGCCCTTCATCGCCCGCTTTGATGCCGGCGATCTTGGCGGAGTAAACGCGGCTCATCTGGCCGGCGCCTATGCCGATGGTCATGTTGTCACGTGCATAAACGATGGCGTTGGATTTTACGAACTTGGCCACTTTCCAGCAGAACAGCGCGTCGCGCAGTTCCTGCTCGGTCGGCTGGCGCTCGGATACCACACGCAGATCGGCGGCGGTCACCATGCCCAGATCGCGATCCTGCACCAGCAGGCCGCCGTTGACGCGCTTGAAGTCCAGCCCCGCCACGCGTTGCTGCCACTGGCCGCAGGCCAGCACGCGCACGTTCTGCTTGGCGGCCAGCAGGGAGCGCGCTTCCTGGGTGACGTTTGGCGCGATGATCACTTCCACGAACTGGCGGCTGATGATCGCCTGCGCGGTGGCGGCATCCAGCTCGCGGTTAAAGGCGATGATGCCGCCAAAGGCGGAGGTCGGGTCGGTTTGGTAAGCGCGCTCGTAGGCGGCCAGGATGTCGTCGCCGATCGCCACGCCGCAAGGGTTGGCGTGTTTGACGATCACGCAGGCCGGCTCGGCGAACTCTTTCACACATTCCAGCGCGGCGTCGGTATCGGCGATGTTATTATAAGACAGCGCCTTGCCCTGCAGCTGCTCGGCGGTCGCGACGGACGCTTCCTTTACCTCTTCTTCTATATAGAAGGCGGCCTGCTGGTGGCTGTTCTCACCGTAGCGCATATCCTGCTTCTTGATGTAGTTGAGGTTCAGGGTACGCGGGAAGCGGCCGGACGGCTGTTCGGTCTCGCCATGGTATGCCGGCACCAGAGTGCCGAAGTAGTTGGCGATCATGCTGTCGTAGGCGGCGGTGTGCTCGAAGGCCTTGATGGCGAGATCGAAGCGGGTGGCATAGCGCAGCGAGCCGTCGTTGTTGTCCATCTCGGTAATGATGGCGGCGTAGTCGCTGCTCTTCACCACGATGGCAACGTCTTTATGGTTCTTGGCGGCGGAGCGCACCATGGTCGGGCCACCGATATCGATATTCTCGACCGCGTCTTCCAGCGAGCAATCCGGGCGCGCCACGGTTTGGGCGAACGGATACAGATTGACGACCACCATGTCGATAGGCTTGATGTCATGCTGATTCATGATGGCGTCGTCCTGGCCGCGGCGGCCGAGGATACCGCCGTGAACTTTCGGGTGCAGGGTCTTAACTCGTCCGTCCATCATTTCCGGGAAGCCGGTGTAGTCGGATACTTCGGTAACGGGCAGACCGGCGTCTGCCAGCAGGCGGGCGGTACCGCCGGTGGAGAGCAGTTCAACGCCGCGCTGGGAAAGCGCTTCGGCGAATTCAACGATACCGGCTTTGTCAGACACGCTGAGCAGGGCCCGGCGGATTGGACGAGGTTGTTGCATGGTTTTATCCCTTGGCTTTGAGTCGCAATTAAAGAGCGTTACGTGAATGTCCACCTCGTTCTCTCTATAAGGAAGGTTTTTTTGCCTTATAAAGGGAGGGTCAGGCACATATTCAGGTAACGCCCCCATAAAAAGGGGGATCGTTTCGTCGCGGGGAATTGTAGCGAAAACGTTTGCGTGGCGCTCGTAAATTTTCCGTGCAAATCGCATCTGTGGATAACACTGTGTGCAAGTGGGTATAAGGCGGGGTTTTGCTGTGGAATGCAGCGAACGATCGTTTTTGCTGAAAATACCTGTTGCGGCCTGCGAGGAACTCCCTATAATGCGCCTCCATCGACACGGAACATGTGAACAACTTCACAGAGTATCCGGGGGTCGCAGAGAAAAAATCCTGAAAATTAGGGTTGACTCTGAAAGAGGAAAGCGTAATATACGCCACCTCGAGTTAGCAAGCGAAAGCGCCTAACTCACTGCTCTTTAACAATTTATCAGACAATCTGTG
>NZ_JBJNOX010000020.1:0-8914 GCF_052166245.1 Serratia sp. CY84636 | reverse complement strand
CCACGCCCAGATCGCTCGCCAACCCGCGCACCGAAGGTAACCGGCTGCCCGCCGCCAGGCTGCCCTGGGCGATGGCGTCTTTAATCCGCAGGTAAATCTGCCGGTACAGCGGTTCCGCAAGCCGGTTGTCCAGCCGCAGCGAGGTCAGGAAAGATGGCATCATGGTCCGGTTAAATAATCATTTTATGGCCCTATAGCATAGACCATAAGGCCGCTAAAGTAGCGCCATGATTTCGTTACTACCGATTGAGGTTGACCATGATTAAGCAACGTTTGAACTATGCCGAGCTGGCGCCCGCCCCGTACAAAAATATGGTAAGCGCGCTGATGGCGCTGGAGAAAGGTGCCCTGGACAAGGCGACCATCGAGTTGATGTTTATGCGCGTTTCGCAGATCAACGGCTGCGCCTACTGCCTGGATATGCACGGCAAAGCGCTGCGCGAAAGCGGCTTCAGCCATGCCAAGCTGGATACGCTGGCGGGCTGGCGCGTCAGCCATGAGTTCAGCGAGCGCGAACGCGCCGCGCTGGAATGGGCCGAGTCGGTGACGCTGATCGCCGCCACCGGCGCACCGGACAGCGCTTTCGAGGCGCTGAAGGCGCACTTCAGCGATACCGAGATCGCCGATCTGACCTTCGCCATCAGCATCATGAACGCCTTCAACCGGCTGGCCGTCAGCATGCGTCAGTAATGCGCTCGATTCCCCCTCTTCACTGAGAGGGGGAATTTCTCACCCGCAAAAATTTTTTCCCTCGCCTTTTCCAGCCCCGGCGCGGCCTGCGCCTCCAACCCGACAAAACACCATATATAGCGTGGTTGATAAAACAAATATCAACATATAGTATTTTATGGGTCAGCCGCAGGGAGTGTCGTTCGGTTGATAACGCCGTCAGAAACGCCAGGAACGATGCTCCGTTATCTGACTTGTCCGCCTTTCCTTCAGCCTAAAGGTAAATGCGAATCATGAGCATTATTATTTACAGTAAGCCGGACTGTGTCCAGTGCAACGCCACCTATCGCGCATTTGATAAACAGGGGATTGATTATCAGGTGATCGATCTCACCCAGGATCAGCAGGCGCTGAATCACGTTAAATCCTTAGGTTATCAGCAAGTTCCGGTGATTATCGCCGGTGACGATCACTGGTCCGGGTTCCGGCCGGACAAGATCGGCGCACTGGCGCTCACCTGCTGAGGCCCGCCGATGAATCCGCTGGTCTATTTCTCCAGCAGCTCGGAGAACACCCATCGGTTCGTTGAGAAACTGGGCCTGCCGGCGATCCGCATTCCGATCGCCGGAGCCCGCAGCAAATTGCTGATGGAACAACCCTATATCTTGATCGTGCCCAGCTATGGCGGCGGCAGCGCCGTCGGCGCGGTGCCGATCCAGGTCATCCGCTTTCTCAACGTTCCGCAAAACCGTTCATACCTGCGCGGCGTCATCGCCGCCGGGAACACCAACTTCGGCGCAGCGTACGGCATCGCCGGCGACATCATCGCCAAAAAATGCCAGGTGCCTTTTTTGTACCGCTTCGAGCTGCTCGGCACGACACAAGACGTTGAAAACGTTCGACAGGGAGTAACCGCATTTTGGCAACGACAGAACTGACCAGGCCCGAGACGGGCGCGCTGGATTACCATTCGCTCAACGCGATGCTCAATCTTTACGATGCGGAAGGCCGGATCCAGTTCGATAAAGATCGGCTGGCGGCGCGGCACTACTTCCTGCAGCACGTCAACCAAAACACCGTGTTCTTCCATAACCTGGAGGAAAAGCTGCGCTATCTGGTGGAGGAAGGCTACTACGAGCCGCAGGTGCTGGCGCAGTACGAATTCCCGTTTATCAAGCAGCTGTTCCAGCAGGCCTACGCCAAAAAATTCCGCTTCGAGACCTTCCTCGGCGCCTTTAAGTATTACACCAGCTATACGCTCAAAACCTTCGATGGCAAACGCTATCTGGAGCGCTACGAAGATCGGGTATGCATGGTGGCGCTGACGCTGGCGGCGGGCGACACCGGGCTGGCGCAGGATCTGGTGGAGGAGATGATTTCCGGCCGCTTCCAGCCGGCCACCCCAACCTTCCTCAACTGCGGCAAACGCCAGCGCGGCGAGCTGGTCTCCTGCTTCCTGCTGCGTATCGAAGACAATATGGAATCGATCGGGCGGGCGGTGAACTCCGCGCTGCAGCTGTCGAAACGCGGCGGCGGCGTGGCCTTCCTGCTGAGCAATATTCGCGAGGTGGGCGCGCCAATCAAGCGCATCGAGAACCAGTCCTCCGGCGTCATTCCGATCATGAAAATGCTCGAAGACGCCTTCTCCTACGCCAACCAGCTCGGCGCGCGCCAGGGGGCCGGCGCGGTGTATCTCAATGCCCACCACCCGGACATTCTGCGTTTCCTCGACACCAAACGGGAAAACGCCGACGAGAAGATCCGCATCAAAACGCTGTCGCTGGGGGTGGTGATCCCGGATATCACCTTCGAGCTGGCGAAGAACAACGAAGAGATGTACCTGTTTTCGCCCTACGACGTCGAACGGGTGTATGGCGTGCCGTTTTCGGAGATTGCCGTCAGCGAGAAATATCGCGAGATGGTGGACGACAAGCGCATCCGCAAGTCGCGCATCAACGCGCGCGAGTTCTTCCAGGTGCTGGCGGAGATCCAGTTCGAATCCGGCTACCCGTACGTGATGTTCGAGGACACCGTCAACCGGGAGAACCCGATCGCCGGGCGCATCAACATGAGCAACCTGTGTTCGGAGATCCTGCAGGTCAACCGCGCCAGCACGTATCACGAGGATCTGAGCTACGATCGCATCGGCAAGGACATCTCCTGCAACCTCGGCTCGCTGAACATCGCCAAAACCATGGACGCGCCGGACTTCGGCAAGGCGATCGAGACCGCGATCCGCGCGCTGACCGCGGTGGCCGACATGAGCGATATCCGCTCGGTGCCGTCGATCGCCGAGGGCAACCGCAGCGCCCGCGCCATCGGCCTGGGCCAGATGAACCTGCACGGTTACCTGGCGCGCGAGCGCATTTTCTACGGCTCGGAAGAAGGCATCGACTTCACCAACCTCTATTTCTATACCGTGGCCTATCACGCCATTCGCGCCTCGAACCGGCTGGCGATCGAGCGCGGCGGCGCCTTCGACGGTTTTGAACACTCCCGCTATGCCAGCGGCGAGTACTTCGACAAGTACACCGAACGCGACTGGCTGCCGCAAACCGAGCGGGTACGCGAGCTGTTCGCCGCCGCCGGCATCGCCATTCCGGGCCGCGACGAGTGGCGCGCGCTGCGCCAGTCGGTGATGCTGCACGGGCTGTACAATCAGAACCTGCAGGCGGTGCCGCCGACCGGTTCCATCTCGTACATCAACAACGCCACCTCCAGCATCCACCCGATCGTCTCACGCATCGAGATCCGCAAGGAAGGCAAGATTGGCCGCGTTTACTACCCGGCGCCCTACATGACCAACGACAACCTGGCGTATTACCAGGATGCCTACGAGATTGGCCCGGAAAAGATCATCGATACCTACGCCGCCGCCACGCAGCACGTCGATCAGGGGCTGTCGCTGACGCTGTTCTTCCGCGATACGGCCACCACCCGCGATATCAACCGCGCGCAGATCTACGCCTGGCGCAAAGGCATCAAGACCATTTACTACATCCGCCTGCGCCAGATGGCGCTGGAAGGCACCGAGGTGCAGGGCTGCGTGTCCTGCTCGCTGTGAGGCAACTTATGACGACCCTAACATCGGCGCCGCTGGTGCGCGCCATCAACTGGAACATCATCGAAGACGACAAGGATCTGGAGGTATGGAACCGCCTGACCTCCAACTTCTGGCTGCCGGAGAAGGTGCCGCTGTCCAACGATATCCCCTCTTGGGCCACGCTGACGCCGAAGGAACAGCAGCTGACCATTCGGGTGTTTACCGGGCTGACGCTGCTGGACACCATCCAGAACACCGTCGGCGCGCCGGCCCTGATCGCCGATGCGCTGACGCCGCACGAAGAGGCGGTGTACTCCAACATCAGCTTTATGGAGGCGGTACACGCCCGCTCGTACAGCTCAATCTTCTCCACCCTGTGCCAAACGCCGGACGTGGACGATGCCTACCGCTGGAGCGAGGAAAACCGCGCGCTGCAGAAAAAGGCCGGCATCATTCTGGCCCACTACCGCAGCGACGATCCGCTGTTGAAGAAGGTTGCCAGCGTGTTCCTCGAGTCGTTCCTGTTCTATTCGGGCTTTTATCTGCCGATGTACTGGTCGAGCCGCGCCAAGCTGACCAACACCGCCGATCTGATCCGCCTGATCATTCGCGACGAGGCGGTGCACGGCTACTACATAGGCTATAAGTTCCAGAAAGGGCTGGAGAAAGTGGACGCCGCGCGGCGCCGGCAGGTGAAAAACTTCGCCTTCGACCTGATGCAGGATTTGTACGACAACGAGGTGCGCTACACCGAGGAGCTGTACGACGGCGTCGGCTGGACGGAAGACGTGAAAACCTTCCTGCACTACAACGCCAACAAGGCGCTGATGAATCTGGGATATGAAGCGCTGTTCCCACCGGCGATGGCGGAGGTCAACCCGGCTATCCTGTCGGCATTGTCGCCGAACGCCGATGAAAACCACGACTTCTTCTCCGGCTCCGGTTCGTCTTACGTCATCGGCAAGGCGGTCAACACCGAGGATGAGGACTGGGATTTCTGAGGGCTGGCTGGCCGTATCAGGAAAAGGCTTTCGCGGGAGTGCGACGTGTCGTGCTCCCGCGACTATGTGTTTTGCTTGAAGGCCGCACGCAGCTCAAGCCGCCGCCAAATAGCGCGTTTCTCCGCGTCGCTGGCGGTCGGCCAGGCGGCGATCTCCGCCCGCGTGCGCCGACATCCCCGGCACCGCTGGGTTTCGTCGTCGATGCGGCACAGGCTGACGCAGGGCGATCTCACGCCGTGCTGGAATTGCTGATTGTCGCCCGCCATAAACCGCCCTTGATGTGATGTGTGCCGCCACAGGATACCCGATCCTGCGGCGGCGCGTCGTCAATCAGATGATGCCGCCGTTGGCGCGCAGGGTTTGGCCGTTGATCCAGCCGCCGTCGTTCCCGGCGAGGAAGGCCACCGCCGCGGCGATATCTTCCGGCGTGCCCAGGCGCTCCAGCGGCGCCATCTTCGCCAGCCGCTCGATAAGCTCCGGGGTTTTACCGTCGAGGAACAGCCCGGTCGCGGTCGGCCCCGGCGCAACGGCGTTCACCGTGATATTGCGGCCGCGCAGCTCTTTTGCCAGCACGCTGGTCAGCGCCTCGATCGCCGCCTTGCTGGCGGCATACATGCCGTACCCCGGCTGCAGCAGCCCCACCACGCTGGAGGAGAAGTTGATGATGCGGCCGTTGTCGCGCAGGCGCTTCGCCGCCTCGCGCATCGTGTTGAAACTGCCTTTCAGGTTGATGTCGATCAGGCGATCCGCGTCTTCATCGCGCATGTCCGCCACCGGTGCCAGCGCCATCACCCCGGCGTTGTTGACCAGCACGTCGACGCCGCCAAACGCCTGTTCGGCGCTGTCGAACAATCGGGAAACCGCTGCCGCATCGCTGACGTCGGCTTTGGCGCCGAGCGCGCGGCCGCCCGCCTGTTCTATCTTGCGCACCAGTTCATCGGCCGGCGCCGGGTTGCCTGAATAGTTGATGATGACGGTAAAACCGTCGGCGGCCAGACGCTCGGCAATGGCGGCGCCGATGCCGCGAGATGCGCCGGTGACGATGGTGACGCGTTGAGTGGCGTTCTGCATAAGTCTCTCCTCCTGGGTCAGTGAGTTGTCATCATGCACCTTTCGGCACGGCGAATAATCCCCTATTCTTCGTTATCACTATCCGAAATAAACGAACAATTATGGACAGAATCGACGCTATGCGCCTGTTCACCCGCGTGGCAGAACAACGCAGCTTTACCCAGGCGGCGCAGGATCTGAACCTGCCGCGCTCCACCGTGACCGACGCCATCAAACAGCTCGAAGCCCGGCTGCAGGTCAGGCTGCTGCAGCGCACCACCCGCCACGTCAGCCCGACGCTGGACGGCGAAGCCTACTATCAGCGCTGTCTGAGCATTCTGGCGGACATCGAAGAGGCGGAGATGGCGTTCGCCGGCGCCAAACCGCGCGGGCTGCTGCGCATCGAGGTGCACGGCACGCTGGCGCGCCATTTTCTGTTGCCCGACTTGCCTGATTTTTTGGCGCAATACCCGGATATCGAGCTCTATATGAGCGAAGGCGATCGGCTGGTGGACGCGCTGCGGGAAGGCATCGACTGCGTGGTGCGCGTCGGCAAACTGCGGGACAGCGACATGGTGGCGCGCCGCCTGGGCGAGCTGGAAGAGGTGACCTGTGCCGCCCCGGCCTACCTGCAGCGCTTCGGCACGCCGCAAAGCCTGGACGACCTGCGCCATCACCGCATGGTGGGTTTTCGCTCTTCGGCGACCGGCGCGCTGATGCCGCTGGCGTTCACGGTGGCGGGGCAAGCGCAGCCCATCACGCTGCCGGCGACGGTGTCGGTCAGCGCGGCGGAGAGCCTGGTCGCCGCCGCCCGCGCCGGGTTGGGCATCATTCAGGTGCCGCGTTATCACCTGCGCGGCGATCTGGCCGACGGCAGCCTGTTGCCGCTGCTGCCGGATTGGCCTTCTCCGCCGATGCCGGTCTCGCTGCTTTATCCGCGCAACCGCCAGCTCTCGCCGCGGGTGCGCGTGTTTCTCGATTGGTTCAGCCGGGTGTTCGCCGAGCGCAACCGGTAGCGACAGAGTGCGTTACAGCGCGCCGTAATTCAGCGGCACCCAGTTGTACCCTTCGCCCTGGCGGTTCAGGTAGCCCAACCCTGGGAACGACAGGTGCGCGCCGCCCACCAGCTCGCTCTGCCGCGCGCTGTCGCCGAACACCCGCAGCCGTTGAGCGACCGCCGCCTTGGCGTCGCTGTCAAAGCTGATAGCCACCTTCGGATGCGGCATCTGCACCGCCGCTACGTGGATCAGATCCCCCAGCAACAGCAGCTTTTTGCCCTGACTCGTCACCTGATAGACGCTGTGGCCCGGCGTATGCCCGTGGGCGGCAAAGGCGGCGATGCCCGGCGAAAGCTCGTCGTCGCCGTTGAATGGCTTAAAGTGCCCGGCCGCCTGATAAGGCTTGATCGCCGCCTGGGCTCTTTCGAAGTTGCTTTTATTTTCCGCGTTGGCCCGTTTCAGCTGGTCGGCGCTCAGCCAGAAGTCCGCGTCCTGGCTGGCGGCGCGCACCACCGCATTGGGGAATACCGCCTTACCGTCGTGCGTCAGGCCGCCGAGGTGATCCGGGTGCATGTGGGTCAGGTAGATCTCATCCACCTGCTCCGGTTGGTAGCCCGCCGCGCGCAGGTTATCCACCAGTTTGCCCAGGCCGTCGCCCAGCAGCTGGCCGGCGCCGCTGTCGATCATCACCAGCTTGTCGCCGGTATTGATCAGATAGGCATTGACCGAGGTGACCACCGGCAGGCTTTGATGCCGCTCGGCCAACCCGGCGGCGATCTGCTGCGGCGTGGTGTTCAGCAACAGCTTGTCCGCCGGCAGGCGAATGACGCCGTCGGACAACGCGGTCACTTCAAAGCTGCCCAGCATGATGCGGTAAAATCCCGGCGTCGGGGTTTTGGCCTGCGGCGCGGCGGCCCCGGCCTGTAATGACATAACGGCCAGCGCCGCGCCCAGCAGACAACGTTTCCAGAACATGATGACTCCTTGCGAGAATTGGACAGCGCTAAGTATTGACGCAAAAGGCCCGATGCGCCTGTTTAATAAATGCCTTTGATAAATATATAAATAATATATTTATTATGAATAATTTTGTTTGCCGAGCCACACAACCCCAATCCATATTTTCTCGCTCGCCACTTGGTTATTTTTCTTACTCCCTAAACCAAGAGTGAGGAAATATCATGAACTATCAATTCGAAAATCTGGTCTTTGAAGGCGGCGGCGTAAAAGGCATCGCCTATGGCGGCGCGCTGGAATTGCTGGAAGCCAAAGGCATCATGCCGCAGATCAAGCAAACCTCCGGCGCCTCGGCGGGCGCCATCGCCGCGCTGCTAGTCGGCCTGGGCTGCAGCTCGGCGGACGTCACTAAAATTCTGTCGGCGATGGATTTTAAAAAATTCCTCGATTATAACGGCGGCTTTTTCGGTACGCTCCAGGACGCCTACCGCCTGTTCAATCAATACGGCATCGCGCCCGGCGATTATTTCTATCAATGGTCGCGCGATATTATCAAGCAATATACCGGCAAGCCGGATATTACCTTCGAGCAGTTCGAAGCGATGAAAGCGGCGAAAGGGTTCAAGTCGATTTACTTTATCGGCGCCAACCTCAACAGCGGCCAGCGCGAGGTCTATTCGCATCGCACCACGCCGCGCATGAAAGTGGCGGACGGCCTGCGCATTTCGATGTCGTTCCCGTTCGCCTTCGTGGCGAAGAACAATACCCTGGGCGATCTGTGCATCGACGGCGGCATGATCGACAACTACCCGGTGCGGCTGTTCGACTATGACTTTTCCGCCACGCCGCCTTATATCGACAGTTCCAGCCAGCGCATCAACACCCGCACCCTGGGCCTTCGCCTGGACTCCGCCGGCGAAATCGCCCAGGCCGCCGGGCAGGCCGGCCCGCGCACGCCGGTCAACAACCTGTTTGATTTCACCCTGGCGGTGGCCAACGTGATGCTGGACATCCAAACCAAGGTGCACCTGGACAGCGACGACTGGAAGCGCACCGTGTATGTCGACACGCTCGACGTCGGCACGCTGGAGTTCGGCATCAGCGAGGAGAAGAAACGCGCGCTGATCGAATCCGGCCGCCGCGGCGTAGAGCGCTATTTCGCCTGGTACGACGCCGCCATGAAACAGGCAGCGTAA